>JAZROC010000252.1:0-17241 GCA_045648525.1 Clostridia bacterium | reverse complement strand
ATGCAATGAAGGAAGCGTGGAAAGCTACATATCGTGATGCGAGTAAATTATCTTCTATTCTAAACCAAATATCAAAAAACAAGCTGTACGGTCCTATTGTTGAGGGCATTCTTCCCTTTAAAAAAACACCTATAAAAACATCAACGAAGGTAAAAGTATTGGTGAAATGTTATATAAAAGCAATCTTAAAATGTTAGAACTTCTTGATACATCAACAAATAAAAATAACCGAGTTATTGTGGCGCAATTTGCTCAAGAAAGAGCCATTGCTAATACTCCACATTCTCCTCGGTCAAATGATACTGTACCACAAACAAAACCATCTGTCAAGCAATTTTCTGTAGAAGAAACCGACGTTGCAAAATTCAAGCCTATCGCACGTCAGCTTATGCGCAATAATCAGATTGACGGTGATGTTGAAGAACTTGCAAAGGTATTGAAAAAATCGTTTATTGATGTTTCAAATGATGACGTAGGCTCTTATGAAGGTGTTATGCCTGCGGTTAAATGGCTACAGAAGAACGCCAAAGAAACGGTACGGTTATATGGGGAAATGGATATATGATTAAATTTATTTCGCTACTGCACGCAATACACTTTATCATAAACGGCAGTGTATTTTTCGTCAAAAGTTTTGTTTATATGCCAGTGACCAAAATACCAGTGGTCGAATTGCACTTCACGCGCTATCCAATCTAAAAACCCTGTAAGCTCCATATCGTGTGCATCGGGGAAGAAACCCATTATGTAAATAGTTTTAAGCGGTGCGGTGTGGCTGATAACGATATCTATTTTGTGGTTGTGCTTTCTTAAATTTTCGATTGCTTCTTTATATTCGGCATTATTGGGCAATTCTTCTTTCCAATATGATTGATTAAGCTTTGGTATGTAGCGGTCGATGCTGTATGCACCGCCCATAGTAAATATTTTTTTATTTTCAATGGTGAAAACCTGACCGCGCATCAAATGAATAATATTTTTTCTTATACGGTGGATATTTCCACCGTTCCATTTTTCTTGGGGATATTTAAAAATAGCGGGGAAGTTTTCGTGGTTTCCGTCACAAAAACAGATAGTGTACGGCTTGGTTTCTAAAAAATCAAGAAACTTTTCTTCACCGGAATCGTTAAAGAATATGTAGCCGAAATCACCGCAGATAATGAGATAATCGTCTTTCGTCCAGGATTCGTCGTTAAGCATATTTCTGATAAAACGAAATCTGTCACCGTGAGTATCGCTTGTTATGTAAATCATTTTTCATCACCAACGTATTCCCATTTATTGTCTTTATATTCTATAATCTGGTCATCGTTTAAGGTTAGAAATTGAGTGCCACTTATTTCTTTGCAGGCTTTTAATGTTGAAAAAGAGCGGTGGTCATAGTGGCATAAAACACCTTCTTCTATTAAACCTAAAGCCATAAAGTCGTTGTCGGAAATAACGTTGTTGTCCTCAAACTGCATTACGTATTCGATGTTTTTTGTTGCAATATCGGCACCTGCTGAAACACCGATATAGGTCGCGCGCTTATCCTTTACACATTCGATAAGAGGGGAAAAAAGATTAAGGTCTTTTATGCTTTTTAAAAGTTTAAATGGGTCACCACCTGGAACGTAGATATAATCGGGAAACCAAAGAGCAAGGTCGTCGGAAGATTTTACAAATCTGATATAATCCTCGCAAAAACCGAATTGAACTAATTCCTTCTTTGCTATTTCAAAAGCTTTCTCTGCGTTCTTTGCTGCGTAGGGGATGACGAAGCATTGCTTGCTTTCCAAATCCTCTTGTGGAATGATTTTTTTTAGTTTTTCGCGTATAATGGGACTTTCGATACCATAAGATGAAAGTAACAAATGAAGTGGTTTTGTGTTTTTTAGTTCTGCCAAAAGCTTGTCATATGCCAATTGCAGATGGGTTTTTCCGTTTTCTATACGGCAAATAAGGCGCATATTACGAGTTTTATTCATTGTGGTTCCTCCTTAAAATCAAAATATTTCAGATTTTTAATTCCTGCCCAGCGAGCTCTTTCGTCGCGAGATTTGGGGTTAGAAACTACAAGTTCGCTGAAAAAATAATTTGTTTCCTTCAGATAACTTATGTCGTCGATAACGCAGTTATATAATGCAAGACATTTCGGATTGGCTTTGTTTTTTTCAAAAACTTCGTTTACGTTTTTTAAGTGTGCATTTGAGATAAAAAGTAGTCGGCAATACGTGAAGTTAGTTAAGAAAGATAAATCGGTAAGATTATATGCAAAATATATGTTCAAATCAAATATATCGTGAAAAGAATTTAAAAAAACATAATCGTCCAAAGGACAGAAAATGTAGCAACCGTTTACTTTAAATTCCTTGATTTTGTCCATAATTTTCTTATCATAAATATCGTCTTTTGATATGTATATGTCGGGAAGCTTCATATTATAAGCATTGGCGGTGCTCACCCACGGAACAGGATACTGACCGTAGGTGGTACCGTCATCAGATATGCCGATACTTAAATAAGTTTTGTTATCCATAGCATAAAGTTTTTGTCTTTGATTTTCAAGCATAATTATATCTCCTTTCAAAAGGGCAAATCGTCAACATCAAAATCGAAATCATCAAAGAGCATACGATTTGCGTGAAGGCGTCTGCGCAGAGGCGTCTAAGTTTCGGAAAGATTGTTTTTGAAATGCCACTTATAGTACGCTTTAAGCAAATCGGGCTCTTTAGATAAACCGCAGTTGTTTGCGGTGTGCGCCTGAAAAACAAAATCGTCCCGAATCTCTAATGCGGCAATAATTTTTCCGCCTTTGCGCACGCAAATAACGGGGTAATTTTCTTTTTCCCAACTGGATAAGCAGTTGTTAAGCGCTTCGCCTGCTTCACGGTAATCGCTACTGGTTTTAAGCCAGGAAAATTCAAATTCGTCTATTACGCAGTTGCGAATTCTATGCGACGGCTCGCTTATCATAGGTATTGAAAAATCAGGGGTAGAGTCGATTTGTGAAGCTCTTTTATGCATCTGCCATTTTTTTTGTTCGTTTTTACGCATATGGTCTGACATACTTCCGTAATTTACTGCGTACGAGCAAAGGGGAAACCATTTTTTGTTAATTGCCTTAAAAAGACGTTTGGCTTTGCAAACTTGCAGATAATCGTTGATAAATTCAAAAATCATCGGGCGCGTATGCAGGTCGGAAAGAATACGATAAATATTTTCGTGTTTTAATAGTGAAACGTAGTGATTGGGATCTTTAAAAATCTGCCAAAGTCGTTCACATTCTTCAAGATAGAAGAATAAGCCTGCATCGGAAAAAAATATTTTTTTGACGGATTTCATATTAGGCAAGCGGGATTTTTTGAATAAATCTATCGTATCGCAGGAATTACGCATTTTCTTTGCCTGGCGAAGAAAACTTTCTTCAACGCCAAGGGAATCCTTTGCAAAGGGAATTGACGAATAAAATTTTCTGTCGTAACCTTTAAAGAGTGTAATCATACGAAGTTCGTTAACGTTAATTTCCGAAGGGAAAAAGGGAATTTTACTGCGCCATTCAGCGCTGAAAACGTCCCTTAACGCCCTTTTAACGTACTTGTTTTTTGAAATCAGATTATAAATGGTGCCCGAAAACCAGTTATATTTGTTAAAGGTTATGTCGCGTATGGCAATGCATTGACCGTTTGCATTTTCAAGGCGAAGGAATGTGCGACCTTTATTGAAATTAAAGCAGGCAACCTCATATAAAGGAAATTCGATTGTAACGGAACCGCCCGTTAAACAGGGCAGGGAAAAAAGTTCAGTAACGTCTAAAACCTCGGCACGAATATATATTTTGTGTCTGGTATGCTTAATTTCAACTTTTCTGGTTTCCTCGGAGGGCGTTATGGTGTTTTTACATTCAGGACAGGAGTATTCTCCGTTGAGCTTGACTAAGTGGGTTAAAAACAATGGCTTGTACTCTTGCTCTAAAAAGTCAATCTGTTGAGAGGTCCAGTCGAGAATGAGTTCTTTTGACACTCTTTTTTCGGACAAAGCCTTTACATTAAATGCCTTTTTTACGTTTTTTGCATATAAGTTAACCTTATGCCCGCAATGGGGGCAGGTGATAAAATGTTCTGTCAGCAATACGTTATAGTCGTTGCGTATTGCGTTAGTATATTTTTTTTGTTTTTTCGTAAGTAATAAGTCACGTGCTTCGTTAACGGACAATGTGTGGATTTTCTTTTCAAATTTATAGCCTAACGGAATATTCAGCGTAATAGTATTCATAAAAATCATCCTTTATTTTAAACGTAAAATTCTTCTGAAGTATCAAGACATAAGCAACTTAATCTTCCGCCGTATGCAGGGTAGGCGGCACCGCAATCGATGTTTATAAGATTGCCTTTTCCGTGATAAATTTTAGCGGGTACCTCTGCGTTTATCAATATGGTGGGGGTATGACCTACCACTAAAACGGTATTTTCGTCGTCAAAATACGTAGAGTCAAAAGAGGGACGAGTCCACACCAGAGCGTGCGGGTCGGCTTTGTTTATTTGTGAAAGTTTGACGTCTTGGCTGATTCCGCCGTGAAGAATAACAAACTTTTTATTGCTGGTGTAAACTATTTTATAATAGGGCATTTTTTTAATAAATTCGTAAATGCGAAGGCGTGTTGAAGGGTCGACGTCAAACAAGGACGTAAGGGTGCTTACGCCACCGTTGTCGATCCAACACCAGAAATCAGGTTCACCCATAAGAACCGGAATATCTATTTCTTTGTTAGCGTATTTTTTAATGATAATTTCTAACGGAATTTCTGCCATAAGTTCGTGGTTGCCTTTTATCGCAAAAACGTTGTTGCGTGACATAACGTCCGTATAGATTTTTGCCGAATCTGGACCACGGTCACAGATATCACCGTTAATAATAAGAGTATCGTCATTGGAAAAGTTGATTTTTTCTAACATTTTCTTGTATTTTTCATAGTCTCCGTGAAGGTCTGACATTACGTAAATCATATATAACACTCCTTTTTTATTTTTTATAATCTGAAATTTTTAAATAATAAGCGTGAACTCTCTGCCCCGCATAGCTGTCAGCATCCATTTCGCAGAATTGACTGTTGTACTTCTCATAGGATTCCTCACCGCTGACGTAGTCGGAATATTCTATCTGATATATAAGTGCATCAAGAAACATTTCCATATCTTCATATTCGTCAGGTACGAATTGTAAAACTTCTACCTGTCGGTGACTTAATGCGTGATGACATTCGTGAATTACGGAGTTTAATACCTCCTTAACAGGTGAGGTTTTAATATGCTCAATGTTTATGGTGATTTTTTTATTTTTAGAATCATAATAACCTAAAAGAGTTTCTTCCATATTGTTGGCGGTTAAATCAATATGGCAATTAATGCCAAGCTTGTTGGTTTCAATGTTTTTAATTACCGTCAGAACGTCAAGGCGCTGGTTGAAGGTAAGTGTCTGCCATATTTCAGGCTGAAGTTTTAAAATGGTATCCATATTATTTTCAACTGTCCACTGTGACCAATCGTTAGCCGGGGCACTGATATTTGAAGTATCGTTTTTCGATTTTAATAAGTAGCCCCCAAAAAGAGAATTGATTAACAGGGGTACAATAAAGGTGCTTAAGCAAAGGGCGGCAATGACCCTTGTGCCCGAAAATGCTCTTTTAAAACGCAAGGATAATATTTTTAAAGGATTTTTATTTTCGGGCAGTTTTCTTGTAAAAAGAGCAAGAAGCATAAATATCGTTGAAAGAGTTAAAGTAACTGTCGTGGTGATTTTTGCCCATACGTTAAAGTAATCCCAGTATGATATAATGGCATAAAGCTGGTAGGGAAAAGAAACGTTTAAAAATAAAGTCAGGTTGTTACGGTTTTTTCTGTAGGAAATAATTATTCCTAAAACTACAAATAAAAATACAATGGCAACCAAAAGGTATATAGACGTTTTTCTGTATAAATTGCCCAATGACACGAATAACAGATAAATATAACAGGGGAATAATGCGCTTGCAAGAAAGAAATTTTCTAAAATATAGTCGAATCCGGTTTTTGTGTTTTTCATTTATTACCTCACTGAAATTAAGTACTTATAAAAGTGTAAGTGCCCCAAGGCGGTGTTACCGAGCTGTCAACGATAATCCATATTACCGGAATACCCAATGCACTTTCTTCTTCAGGAAAGGGGGCATAGCCGTCGGTAATAATTATAATTGCGTTTGGTGTGCGGTCTTCTTCAGTAAGCTCTTGCAATTTTTTGAAAATAGCGTAAAAACTTGTGCCACCGCCACCAATGGGTTTCATTGAAAGAATATCTTCAAGACTTTCAAAGTTTTCGGGGTCGGATACTGTGTAATCAAAAAAGGAAAGCATTCCGCTTAAGTTGCTTATTTGCATAGTTGCTTGTTTAATTTCTTCATAGGCGACGGAAACGGCATCGTCTGATACTGAACCGCTGGTATCAACTAAAAACCACAGTTTTTCTACCTTTGAACCTTCAATGTTTTCGCAGAAAGAGGGAAGAAGTACGGATTCTGAATATCTTTTATCAGGTCGGGAAAAATCATAATCGGCTCTGTCAAACTGAATGAAATCGTGTAAAACCTGACGCCAGTTTGTGCGAGGCGAACGGTCAACATCCTTAAGATAGCGGGTTAAATAGGAGGGAATTCCGCTTCCGCCGGTACCGCAGGCGGCAATGGCACTTTTTACGTGATGATTCCACAAATCTTCTAAAGTAGTTGTTTCTGCAGTTACTTCGTCCCATAACTGATGGTTATCAAAGTTTCCGCCACCGTACAAGGAATCAAAATCTTTTACGGAAAGTTTCATAAGCATTGAATAAACTTCTTCAGCGGAGTAGTTGCGCCCTTCGTTTTTATCGGGAGTAAGGTGCATTAAGGGGGCACCGTCAATGGTAATTTCGTTTTTATCAAACATTTCAAGAATAATGGAGTTTACAACGATATCGCAGGCAACGTTGTAAATAAAATGCTGTTTGCCGTTGCATCTTAAGCAATGTTTTAATGCGCAATGAAGAACTTCGTGTATAAGCACGTAGCCGATTTCTGTAATTGAAAGATTTTCAGCGAAGTCTTTATCAAAGACGATGCGACGCATATCGGTAAAGGCAGTTTTGCAAGGGGCAAGCCCGAAACGTAATCTTAACAAAAGTCTGCCGAAAAAGGGATAGTCCTTTAAAATACTTATTTTTGCATCAGTTATTTTGTTTGAAATCGCTCTCTCGTCCATAGTCTGTTACCTCAAAAACAGTTTTTGTGCTTTAACATCCACGCTTGCGAAGACGGACATTTCATAAGTTTTAAACGGATCTCGTCAATGGCGTTGAAATCATTATAAACGGTCAAAGCAAAGTCGGTGGGGAATTTGTTTATGTAAGCGCAAACGTTTTCAAGTTCCTGGGCGGAAATGTAGTCTTTCTTTGATTTGACGGCAGAAACTATACTGGCGGTAAATGCAAGCAAAGCATCGTGGGTTGAAGGGTAGGGCGGTCTGAAGCCTTTTAAAACGTCCTCGGCTTTAGGAAGATTATCGTGATTTTTTGCCCACGTTTCAAATTCAATTGCAGTATCACTACCCACGCATGCGCTTATAAGTGCGTGCGAAGCGTTAATATCGTCTACCGTTTTAAGAATACTGTCTACGAAAGACCAGCTTCTTGGAGTAGGGTATGCCATATCACTTGATTGAGGTTCAAAGCATAATTTGCTGTTATCGAAGGCAAGATAACCGATAATTCTACTGTCAATATTGTTTGAAACTGCCCATTTAAGCCACGATGAATAATCAGTCTGCACGTTAAAATGCATTAATCTGTTACAAAGTGCCTTGGGCATTTTATAACTTACGCTCTGGTCGGTAGTTCTGTTACCAGCCGCAATAACTATGCAGTTGTCAGGAAGCTTGTGTTCACCGATTTTTCTGTCAAGGCAAATCTGATAAGCCGCCGCTTGCACCGATTGAGGTGCCGCGGAAAGTTCGTCAAGGAACAGAATGTTGATAAATTCTTTACCGTCCTTCATATCGAAAATTTTAGGCATAAGCCAGTTGGTGAACTTTTTGTTTTCGTCGGAAACGGGAACACCGCGCAGGTCAACGGGCGAAAAAAGAAGCAAGCGCACGTCGGAAACCACGGCTTTTCTTCCTGTTGTAATTTGTAATGCATCAGCAAGTTGCAAAATGGCTTCTGATTTACCTATACCTGCAGGTCCCCACAAAAAAGGCGCAGGTATCTTTTTTAAAGGAACGTTGTTTTTAAATGCGCCTGAATAAATTAAAACAAGCATTTTAACAATGTCGTTTACTGTAAGGTTTGGTAAGTTGAGATTTGTATTTTCCATTTTCGTTCTCCTTTTTTATGCTGATTTTTCTTCGTCTTGGGCAAGAAGTTTGTCAATAGCGTCCAGGTCAGTTTCAAGATCCTCTACCTGCTTTTCATAGGGGTTACCGCTTTCGATATCTTTGACGGCTTCATCACGACGGTTTTTGGTATTGATAATCTGTTCTTCAAAGGAATTAACTTTATCCTGAAGATGCTCAAGTAAATGGTCAAGTCTTTTTGCGCAACCGAGAGGCTTGTCTGTGTTCATATCAACGAAATATGAGCCACCGTTCACACTTCTTAAAAAGACGTATGGACGCTCTGAATCCATATTTGCAGGAAGAACTACGCTAAAACCCTGATAAATGTCAAAAAGACGTTCAATGTTTTGCATATGATTGTCGTTAACGGCATTTAAAAGTTCTTCACCGAAAGCAATACGCTCGTCCTGTGGAACTACTTCTTTTGAACTTTCGTAAAGCGCAACGTCTTTTTCTGTGACTTTCAGTTGCTCGTTAAGGTTATTGAGTTCAGCAGGTGTGCCGTCGATTATTGAACGAAGTTCCATTAACTGTTTCTGTCTTTGTCTGCAGAAAATTTTCGTTCTCTCAAGGCGATTGTGCGTTTCAACGCGCTTTTTAATTAAAGGATTGCCTATTGCAAGAGCTTTGACTTCTGCATAGTTAAGCACTACGTCGGCAATATCGTCGGTATCGCGTGAAGCGGAGGTTCCTGAAAGAAAACTGCTTATAAAGCGTTGTTTGTTTTCAAGTAACTGCCAGGAATATGAATCAAAACTTCCCTCGGTTACGTAGCGGAAGATATATACGGTATCGCAGGTGTTGCCGCGACGGATAATTCGTCCCTCGCGCTGTACCATATCAGCAGGTCGCCACGGTACGCTTAAGTGGTGCAGGGCAATAAGTTTTTCCTGAACGTTAACGCCAACACCAAGTTTTGCGGTAGAGCCGATAACAATGCGTATCTTGCCTTTATTGATATCTGCAAACAAGCGTGCTCTTGCCGTTTCGCTGGTAGCATCGTGAACGTAAGCAATTTCATTTTCGGGAATGCCTGAAATCATAAGTTCAAGTTTTAAAGCATCGTAAATGTTAAATGATGATTTGGGTGTACCGATATCTGAAAACACTATCTGGCAGGTGCCGGGAAATTCACGATAAATCTCAAAAATCTTTTTCGCACAGGCTTCAATTTTGTTTTCTTCGCTTTGAAACGGATGCTTGCTGTCAACAAGACGGATATCAAGGGCACATTTGCGACCGTCAGTGGTGACCTTTAAAAGATTGTCCTCAGTACGTTTGATTTTGTGTGTTCGGATAAGTTCGGTGCGCTCTGAAAGGTCGTGTATGTATTTTGTCTGCGCTTCGCTTCTTTTTACGCAAACGTTGGTGCAACCGTCAAAGTTGGGCAGAGCCTCGTCGTTTTCATCAAGATGATAAAAGTCGCATACCGTAGAAAATAATGCCATTAATTCCGTAAGGTTATGAAAGGTGCTGAAACGCGTCATTGCACGCAGATGCTTGCTGTCAACGTCAACTTCAAAGTTGGTTTCGCGCTCACCAAAAGTGTTAATCCACATATCAAAGGAGTCAACACCACGGAACTTCATTTCTTCGGGCTGAAGATAAGTCTGAAGCACGAAAAGGTCAGCCAATGAGTACGTAAGGGGAGTGCCCGTTGCCATAATAAGTTTTTTAACGATTTTTGTGCGGGCAAGCATTTCCTTACACTTTTTGCTTCCTGCGGTGTGCATACCTACTATGTTTTCGGTGCGTGTGTTTAAAGGAATATTTTTGAAATTGTGTGCTTCGTCTATTATTAAGGTATCAATGCCTAACTCATCGAAGGTTAACCAAGGAGGATTTTTTGCAGTTAAAGCGTATTCTGAAAGTTTCTTTCCCAAGGCTTCCTTCTGTCTTTCAAGAAGTCGCTTTTCTTCTCTGACGGTGGAATTTAAAATGGCGTTAGATAAGGTATCAAGTTCGGTTTTCATTTCGTTGATCCAATATTTTTTTGACATTACTACCATATCGAGAGAGGAGTATGCCATAAAAATAATTCCTTCCTTGCCATCACGGATTCTTTCCAAAATCTGCTGACGTTTTTTCGGTACGAAATCTTTAGGATATACGGCAAGGTAATTGTCGTCGTCATAAAGATGCTTGTAAGCGTCAACCGTTGCCTTTAATACGTTGTTTGGCGTGACGATAATGATCTTTTTGCTTAAACCCATACGGCAACGCTCGTGGGCGCAGGCACACATTACGTAAGTTTTGCCCGTTCCCACGTCCTGCGCTAAAAGTAAATGATCCTGTGAGAGAAGTCCTCTTGCAATAGAGTTTCTCTGGTGAGGATAAAAGGAAACGTCAGGGTTAAGGTCGGGAAAGGTTAAAAATGAACCGTCGTATGCGCTTGTTGAATAGCCTGCAAAAGCATCGTTATAATATTCTTCAAGGCAGGCGGCAATGCGCTTGTTTTCGCGCGCCCATTTATCAAACTCGCTGATAATTGCTCTCTGCTTTTCCTGGGCAACAAGCGTCGCGTTTTTATTGAAAACACGCTCGTAATCCCAAGAAAGAGTCGGAATATAGTCGTAAACCTTAACTATTTTCGCATTCATCGTCTGCTCAATTATGCTTAATGCGGAAATGTCTTTTGTTGAGGAAAAGTCTTTTGTTGCAGAAGCGTTTTTTGTGCCGTAACTTATGGTATTGGCAACGGATTTTTTCATATCCTCATTAGCAGGCGGTATAATTTGCCAGGTGTGTACTTCTTTATTAAAAAGTACTTTAGGCGCAGTTTTAAGTTTTAAAAGATGCTTTATAAAATCTGCATAAATATCAGCAGGCACCCAGGGTGCACCCAGAGAAACGTGAATTTCGTCAAGGCAGAGGGCAGAGGGCAGAATTTTTTTAAGCACGTCAACGTTACAATCAAAGCAACCGGGGAATTTTTTATTCATTTCCTTTGCAACGTTGAGTTTTCTGTGAATGTTACCTGAACAGTATTGAGGTTTAAGAAGCCAACCTTTTTCTATAGACCAGAATTTATCGTTAGTAAATTCGGCGGGGTCCTGAAAAATTGCACTGCCTCTTAAATCCAACACCAGTTCTTCGCAGGATTTTCCTGAACATCGGCTCATTTCTTTAATATCGACGCGACCCAGTTTATTAAGACAGGCTATGAGAATTTCGTCGGAAGATGCGCCTATCATGCTGTCAAGTTGACTTTCTTCAACGTCATCGGCATACAAATCAAATTCATTAACGTCAAACATAATTTTTTCTCCTTTTTTATTAAATACGATTATATTGGAAGAAAATCCAAAATTTTAGTGATTTTTGTTATGCCAAATTTATACAATAAAAAATAGAAGAAGTCAAAGACAAGCAGGGGACAAAAAAGGACACGTAAGGGACAATTTAAAAATTGCCTTTTCGTGTCCTGAAAATCAATGATTTTGTTCTAAAAATCGGTATCTTCGGAAAAATATATATCCATAATATCTTTAAATAATGGGTTGTTTATAAGCAGGATAGAAACAAGATTATCGCCTAATTCAGTTTTTATCTCTTCTATGCCTGAAACCCAATAAAAAATATTTTCCTTTGTAAAATGTGCGGGAGTTTTATGGTAATAATTACAGAATTGATATACTGCCTGTAAATTGTCAATATCTTTAGCAATCTGGGCATTAATATCCTGTCCTGCTTCCCACGTGTTCCAAAGGTCTATATATTGGCTTAAATTTGCTGAATGGGGGTAAGTGCCTGTCAATAAAAGGGAATGCATAACGTCCTTTTCCTTTTGGGCATAAAATTCAGGGTTCAGTCTTTTTTCCGAACGACAGATATCGCCTGTGCGAGTTTCGCCAAGGTCGTGAAGCAATAACATTTGCAAAATACTGTTTTTGTCATAATTGGGATTATCGTAGGTTTCGGGTAAATAAAGCATACCCAACAACCAACAATTATACATATGCTCCACAATATTTTCGGGGTCTTTGACGTGGGCATTAACCCAACCGGCACGTTTGATGTTTGATGCCTCAACGTATGTGTTATATACTGTTGCCTGATTGAATTTTTCACGTTTGTGCGTCTGCTTGTATTTGCTTTTGTATGTGATCAATTCATAATACATCCACTTGAAATAAGCATAAACGGTGTCGGAATCATTATCAGTTAAACGGTATAATATCCAGTTAAGATAATTCATACATTTGTCAACGTAAGGGGTAATGTCCATTGGCGAGGAATTTTCTGAAAATTCGACGCGTGCCTGAATCAGATTGCAAAGTGTCATTATTTCAAGTTTTGCCACGTGAAGTTTGTCATCACGTTTTGCATATTGAGTGTAATGCCTTTTTTTGCTGATTTTAGCTTCTAATGACAAGCAAAGCATTGTAAGCGTGTTTTCGCCAACGGTAACGTCGTCCTCAAAATCCAATAACGCTTTGTTTGGAATATAAGGCTTATCACCGTAATATTCAAGGTGGAAGCCACGGTTAACGGAGTTTGCAATCTTGTCTGTCAATAATGATTCTATATAATATTCAAGGGCCTTGTCGTCATTTTCATATATAAGGCTTACGCTTATGCCGCGCAACAAAAATGCGGCTTTGCGCTTTTCTTCAATGGACGAAAATTTATCTTCTTTATAACGTGCAAGTTCTTTATCGTAGTATTTGTGCAGTAATTTTATACACTTCTGCTGTCTGGTGGTATTTTCAAGCCTTCCCATCCAGAAAGTTAATTCGCTTTTTCCAAAAAACTTTAAATCATCATAATAGTCTTCGGCAATTTTCATTATCTGCATTTCGTAATCGTCAAGCTTTGTAAGCATTCGCATAACGAAACGAGTCATATTTTTCGGTAAAACCATATTGAAAAATTTCAACTTTTCAATATTTTTTTCTCTTGTATCGGTAAAAATTTTAAGTTCAGAGAATTTCTTTATATAATACTTTGCAATCAGGTAATCAAGAACGCTTCTGTGCTTGCGGATAAGGCGCCAACGTAAATCGTAATAGGGGTTAACGTTGTCAGGCGCGCCGTCGCCAAGCTCGAAATTATAAGCGATTTCCGCCGCTGATTCAACAAGACGGTGTGAACCAAGAAAACTAAGACTTAAAGCATCGTATAAGTCTGCAATATCTTTTTCTTTATCAATTATAGCGTTGAGGTGTGAGTGCAGAATATGTGTCAACCAGTATGCGTCTATTGCCATAAAGTCAAGGCGCACCAGATTCTTATAAATTTTTTCGGCCTGCACACCCGCGGGCAGTGATACGTTGAAAACGTCAATACAACTGCGTATAAAATCAAGGCTTTCTTCTTTTCTGTTCAGGTTCATTGAACGGATTTTCAAGTGACAATCAAAAGCCTTTGAAACAAGGGGGTGAATGGAAATTTTATTTTGTTCGCTTACTGTAAAATCGGTATCTATACAAACAATCAAACGTCTGTGATATTTATGTAAAAGGGTATCAATGTTATGGTACAGCGATTCCTTTTTACAGTAGAAATTTCTTATACCGTCAATTAACAAAAGCGGTTTTTTCTGGGGGGCTTTTCTGAAAAGTCCTTCTGCAATCTGTATGTCCTTTTCAAAGGACTTATAAAAATCGTTTTCGTCAATGCATTTGTTGCCCTCGGCGGATTTTTCGTAAGCGGCAATGTCAATATAAATAGGTATAATGTTTTTTTCGTATCTTTCAAGGGCGATATATAAGTATTGTATCAAGCGGTTTTTGTAGCAACCTAAAGGACCTTCGATTTTAAGAACGTCTTTGCCGCCAAAGGTGTTGATAGCCTGACCAACCCACTGTTGTAAGGATTCAATAATATCTCCGCTTAAGTCGATGGCTGATGCATCTTTGTTTTTTAAATCAATATTTATAATGTTTTTAAAAACTTCTGATAATTTTTTTGAGTGTTCTTTAAATTCGTCATCAGGCACGTTGATAAGTGCCTTTGCGCCTGTTGTGAAGAAACGGCTTGAGAATGTTAAAGGGGTAAGTTCAGATTTTTCAGGTTTAGGTTGTTCATCTGCAGGAATTTGCTCAAGCTTTTTGTTGTCCAGAATAAGTGAGCTTAATGCTCTTTTTGATGGGGGAGGCAAAAACTTGCCCTTGTCCTTATTTAAAAGTGCAATAACAAATAAACGAAAGACTTCATCGTTAAAATCGGAGTTTGTGCCATCAATGAATTTTAAATAAATAACCCATTCGTCAGGAAATTTACCGGCTTTTTCAAGGTTTTCACATAAACAACAAGCAAAACCCTGAATATCTTTTTTATTAAACTCGCCTATTGTTTCGTTGTAAAATTCCATAGGCGACATTTTTGACGGCAGGTTTCCTCTGTTGCTTTTTTTGTGCGCGGCTTCTATACTTTCAGAAGAAATGGTCTTTAGTTTTGCTTTTGAAACGAAGGTTTTGCCCTGGGCTTCATACAGGACTTTTATTTTTTCTTCTTCGGAAAGGGCGGTCTGATACTTTTCTATATAAAAATTATTGTAGATAGCTTCTAAATCGTCATAAGTCATATCCAAAGATAAAAAAACGTCCATAATGTGCTGAAGATAATTTTTAGTGCTCGTCGCCATGGGTCAAACCTCCTGTTATATTAAAATTTAATTTATTTTTTACTTTGTTATAAAGGCATCTTTTTCGCTTGTTTTAAGAATATAATTGAGTATTGGTGGAAACTTCGCCATACTATCATAATAACACAAAAATATTATAAATGCAATATAAAAAAACAAAAATTTCCTTATTTTTCAAATTTATTAGTTTTTGGCAAAAAAATTCGACAAAATTTTTATTATCTGCTATAATATACACGTTATTATTTTAATTACAAAAAGGACAAGAGGATTTTTATATGAAAGAATTTTTCGGTTTTGGCGGATACTTAAGAGAAGCCGAAGGATATTTTTCCTGGCAACATATTACCTTTGTAACTTCACTTATGGCTATAATGATTTTTATGGCTGTGGTTTTAGGGTTGAAAAATAAAAATAAGGACGAAAGCACAAAAAATAAGGTGCTTATGTTTACGGCAATTTTAATTGATGCCCTTGAAATATTTAAAATAGTTTTGTTTTGCATAAGAGGTAACGACCCGCTTGCGTGGCGTCACGAGCTTCCTTTGTTTATGTGCAGTATTCAGCTTATAACCATACCCCTTGCGGCATTTTCAAAAGGTAAAATAAGGGATGCCGCCCTTGATTTCGTTTTTATCTTCGGAATTTTAGGCGCAGTTATGGGTACGTATTTTGCAGGTCAGAATTACGGCACTTATCCCGTTTTAAGTTTCGATAACGTTATTTCAGGTGTGACCCACTCAATTTCAGGTTTCGCGTCATTGTATATCGGTATCACGGGTCTTGCAAAAATGAAAAAGAAAAGCATTGTTATCAGCCTTGCAATTATTACCTGCTTCAGCATTATGGCATATATTGCCAACGTGATTATACCTTACAACTATATGTTTCTTATGGCAGGCGACGGCACACCCTACGATATTTTCTATAATCTTGTAGGCGGTCACAAGGTTTTATATCCCATATCCGTTGTTTTGTTATTTTATTTATACATAAGCGCATTTTACGGAGTATATTATTTCTTTACAAAAAACAAGGACAAGACATAATATTGTCCTTTTTTTATTAGGGGAAGTAAAAAATGCAAGTTTTTGTCTACATAAAACAACTTTATGACTTGTTTATGGTGTTGTAATATGTTAAAATAGAATAAAAATTAAGGAGGTTCAGTAAGTGAAAATGTTTATATCTCTTTTTCTTGCGTTGATTTTTGTTGCAATAGTTATTACACCGGCTATCCTTGAAGTCAGGGTTGAAGCCAAGGCAGATGAAAACGGTAAAGCCGTTGCCCGTGCGTTAGGCGACGAGGGCATCGTATTGCTTAAAAACGAAAACGATGTATTGCCCCTTGAAAAAGGAGCATCGGTTGCATTGTTTGGTGAGGGACAGTATTTAAGACTTTATACTGCCGATGATTTTAAAACTGACGAAGATACTTTGAAACTTCTTGATAGTTCAAGCCACGCTACTCACCCTACTTTAGGCGTTCAGCACGGCTATGTGCCTTGGGGCGCAGGCTCTTCCCGCGCGTTAGGCGAAGGCGGTGTTGATGCCAAAATTGATCCCCTTGATGCTTTTAAGGAAGCAGATGCCAACGGTGAAGTGAAACTTTATGAAGAAATAAGCGAGAAATATGTTGAGGCGCTTAAAAACAGTAATTCGGATGCGTCATATAAGGAATATATTCCCGTCGATGCTGATTATATGAAAGCAAGCGAAAACGCTGAAACCGCTATCTGCTTTATTCGCAGATGGGACGGCGAATGTGTTGATATGAAGCCTGAAGGTTGGGAATTGACGGCTTCTGAAATCTCGATGCTTGAAAATGTAACTAAATACTTTAAAAAGGTAATCGTTGTGCTTAACACACCTGCGCCTATTGATACCTCATGGGCAAAGGATGAAATGGAAGGCATAAAGGTTGATGCAGTTTTGTTTGCAGGCTACGGCGGTATGCAGGGCGGTCTTCCTATCTGTGACGTTATTTTAGGTAGAGTTAATCCTTCAGGTAAACTTGTAACAACTTATGCAAAGAATCTTGATGATTATCCGCCCACAGAAACCTTTATCAACGATAACAATTATCAGAAATATACCGAGGATATCTTCCTTGGCTACCGCTATTTTGAGACCTTTGATAAGGACTATAAAAAGGTAAACTATGAGTTTGGCTTCGGTTTTTCTTATACTGATTTTGAAATTGCATTTTCTGATTTTAAAGCAGAAGGTACAAAAGTGACCTTTAACGCTACCGTTAAAAATACGGGCGAGGTT
>JAZROC010000251.1:0-2378 GCA_045648525.1 Clostridia bacterium | reverse complement strand
TTTATAACAGAGGAAAAATGCGGTTTTGCAGTTATTTGTGACGGACAACACAAGCAAAGTGACGAGATTATTGAAAGTGTAAAGATCTCAAAATCCAGATATTTGCTTAAATTAATCAATTTTAAACAAAAAAGTTTTTTTGACAGACTTCAGACTAAATTCGTTGAATGGAATAACAATAAGGAGTAATTTTAATGAAGACTACAAGACATAGTAAAATTCTTGATATAATTTCAAAAAAAGAAATTGAAACACAAGAGGAACTTGTTAACGAGCTTGTTGCGGCAGGCTTTAAAGTTACACAAGCAACAGTATCAAGGGACATTAAAGATTTAAGACTTACCAAAATTCCTGATGAACGTGGTGGGTACAAATATACGTCTGTTGATAGAGCGGATATGGGTATTACCCCCAAAATGAAACAGTTATTTGTTAATACGGTTTTATCAATTACTTCAGCTAATAATATTGTTGTTGTAAAAACTTTGGCTGGTTCAGCAAGCACTATTGGTGTTGTTGTTGATGCTTTAAAGCATCCTGCAATTCTCGGCAGTGTTGCAGGTGATGATACAATGATTATTGTAGTTGCATCAAACGAACAAGTTTCAGATGTGGTATCAAAATTAAATTTTATGTTACAATAATGGGGTATAAATATGCTTCAACAGCTTTCAATAAAAAATATTGCGCTTATTGATGAATTGAATATTGAATTAGGTAGCGGTTTTAACGTTCTTTCTGGTGAAACGGGCGCAGGTAAATCTATTATTATTGATTCGTTAAATCTTGTTCTTGGCGAACGTGCAGATAAAGAACTTGTTAGAACAGGGACGTCTAAAGCAAGAATTGAAGGTATATTTAATATTGAAGGAAATTCTGCGGTTATTGATTTGCTTGAAGAAAATGGCATTGAAAGAGAAGAAGATTTGCTGATAATTGTTCGCGAACTTAATGCTGATGGAAAAAGTGTTTGCAGAATAAACGGAAATGCCGTTACATTAAGCGTTTTGAAAAAAATTGCTGACAAACTTGCGGATATACATGGTCAGCACGAACACCAACTTTTACTTAATAAAGATACACATTTAAGTTTTCTTGATAGCTTTGGCGGTGACGCGGTTTTTGAGCAGAAAGAAAATGTAAGAATTGCATATACTTATTATAAATCCTGCCTTGATAAACTTAATGGTGATTGGGGCACGCAGGAAGAACGTGCTGATAAAATAGAAATGCTTCAGTTTCAGATAGAAGAAATTGAAAAAGCTGAAATTTCGATTGGTCAGGAACAGGATTTAAGTAATAGGCTTGAAATATTAAAAAATGCAGATAAAATAAAGGATAATATTTTTGAAGCAAGCAGATTCATTTCAAATGGTACTCTGGATAACATAAGGTCTGCAAGCAGTTTATTATCGAAAATTACTTATGCTGATGAGCGTTATGAAGAATTTTTTAATAGAGTTGAAAGTGCTTTTTATGAGCTTGAGGATATTTCGGAAGAACTGAATACTGAAGCAAATTCAATAGATGCAGATCCATTTGAAATTGAAAAAATTGAAGATAGATTGGCACAAATTAAAAAGATTTATCGCAAGTATGGACATGATGAAGAAGCGGTATTGAAATTTTATGATGAT
This sequence comes from Clostridia bacterium, assembly GCA_045648525.1. Lineage (GTDB taxonomy): Bacteria > Bacillota > Clostridia > Christensenellales > QALW01 > UMGS1322. Next base: position 741 of record JAZROC010000251.1, on the reverse strand, counting down.
GCCTGTGAAGAATTGGATAGGCTTATAAATGCAGAAAAAACTATTGATGAACTTGAAAAGCAAGCCGAACAATTTAAAAAAGAATATTTGCGTCAAGCAGACAAATTAAGCGAGATAAGGCACGACGTTGCAATTTCTTTTGAAGATAGAATTAAAAGCGAATTAGCAGACCTTGGTATGAAAAATGCAACGCTTGAAGTAGATTTTTTTGAAGCAGAAAAAATATCCTCTAATGGTTATGATGAAGTTGAATTTTTGTTTTCTGCAAACACAGGCGAGCCTGTAAAATCATTGTCCAAAATTATAAGCGGCGGCGAAATGAGCCGATTTATGCTTGCAATGAAAAGTGTTGCGGCAGATGATGTTATGCTTCCAACTATGGTTTTTGATGAAATTGATACGGGAATAAGTGGTAGTGGCGCTCAGGTTGTTGCTCAAAAAATTGCAGGATTATCAAAAAAGCATCAGGTAATTGCAATTACGCACTTGCCACAAATTGCATCAATGGCCGATTGTCATTTTTTAATTAAAAAATTTGCAGAAAATGAACGCACACACACAGAAGTTTTTCTTATGGATATTGATGAAAGAAGACGTGAAATAGCACGTCTTGCAGGTGGTAACGAAACAGAACTTGCCATAAAACGTGCCGATGAAATTTTAATGCAAGCTAACGAATATAAAAGCAATATTTAAGAATCTGTTTTTTACAGATTCTTTTTTTATATAAATTAAAAAAAT
>JAZROC010000250.1:0-2492 GCA_045648525.1 Clostridia bacterium | reverse complement strand
CCATACCAACCCAATATAAAAGACCGAAAACGATAAACAATGATACCATATTTGCGCCAATGTTGGCAAGTGCAGGAACACCCTGAAGAACTTCGCCTAAAACAACTGATAAAAGAATTATTATAAGCATATCAGGCAAAGAATAAATGATATCAACAATTCGCATCATTACAAGGTCGATTTTTCCGCCAAAATAACCTGAAATACTGCCATACAACAAACCGATAATAAGAACGATAAGACTTGCGAAAACACCTACTAAAAGCGAAACGCGTGCGCCATAGATAACACGGATAAAATAGTCACGACCGTTTTCGTCAGTGCCGAAAATGTGAGGGAAAAGTTTTTCACCGGTTTCTTCCATTAATTTCGTTTCTAATTCTGAATATTGGAAAGGTGCAAGGTTCTGGGCAGTTTTATCTTTTCTGCCGTTGATTCTTATAACGTAATCGTAATCGTAAGGAACGACTAACGGAGCAATAATTATCGTAAGTACTAATATCGAAAGAATAATAATACTTAAAACAGCAAGGGGATTTTTGAAAAGTCGTTTCATACCATCTTTAAAAAAGGTGGTACTTTCGCTCATAACGTCTTGCTGACGTTTCTCATCGTCTGTAGCAGGCTCGAATTTTGAAAGGTCAATTTGTGTTGAAAATATGTTCTTTTTAGGCATTTTGTTATCTTCCATTATCGTCGCCTCCTTTAGTCATACTTGATTCTGGGATCAACAAGTTTATAAAGAAGATCACAGATAAGGTTTGCAACAACCATTATAATTGCAAGGAAAACAGTTGTTGCCATAATTAAGGTATAGTCACGGTTTGTAATTGCAGTAACAAACTGTCTGCCGATACCGCCGATAGCAAAAATTTCTTCAATAACCATTGAACCTGTAATAATATATGCAATTTGAGGTCCCGCATATGTTATAACAGGAATAAGAGAATTTCTTAAAGCATGTTTGAAGATAATAAGCCACTTGGAAACACCTTTTGCTTTTGCAGTACGTATGTAATCCTGACTTAACGCATCAAGCATACTTGTTTTTGCAAGACGTGTTGTGTAAGCCATAGGATATGCAGCAAGGGCAAGTATAGGCAGAATGTAGTTCTGGTTATCTACACTCCAAGCTTCAACCCAGCGCAACCTTGCACAGAATATATATAGTAATAAGGTTGCAAGAATAAAGCTGGGCACTGCCGTAAACAATGTTGAAAAGAACACGATAATTCTGTCAATTATTGTGTTGCGCTTGAGGGCGGCAATACTGCCGAAAATTGTTCCCGAAAAAAGAGCAATTGCCATTGCAGAAAGACCTAATCTTAAAGAAATAGGGAATGACTGTTTGAAAATTGTGGCAATATTTCTGCCGTTCTTAAGTGAAACACCAAAATCACCTTGAAGCATACCTTTAAGGTAGTTTATAAACTGAACAATAAGGGGTTGGTCAAGACCGTATCTTTCCTCAAGTGCTTTGATAGTTGATTTATCCAGAGCCTTTTCACTGTTAAAAGGTCCGCCCGGAATTGCGTGCATTGCAAAAAATGTGATTGTGCATATTATAAGAACTGTTAATAAGGCTAACAGAACACGTTTAATTACATATTTTAACACAATATCGCTCCTTTCGAGTATTAAATGAATTTGTATTTGCGAACACAGTACATCAATTTAATGTAGTATACAATAAATAAGTTGTTTTGTCAATGTTTTAAGGCACTTTTGTGTAATTTTTAAGTAAAATAGGGGATTTTTTGAAATTATTAAAGGTTGATTTTCTGAAAAATTTTTCTATATTTTGTCGGAGTCAAACCCTCGTGCCTTTTAAAAAGTTTTGTAAAATAATTATAATCGTGAATGCCCACAGTGTAGGCAATTTCGTTAATATTCATATTTGTTGTTTTTAATAAATTTTTTGCTTTATTTAATCGTTTTTCGGTTAATAATTGTAAAACAGTTTTTTGTGAATGTGTTTTTGTCGTTTTACATATTGAAGAAACACACACCCCTAAATCGTCAGCCATTTCCTCTAAAGAAAAATTTCTTGCGGTATTTCTTTCAATATAATAGTCTATCTGAGCCCACAAACCTGTTTTTGTAGCAGTAAGAATCTGATTAATATGAATATAACTTATGCAGGCAGTCATTATATTTTCTACAGAAGAAAGATACTCTTCTGAAATGGTCCTGACAGAGTTTATTACTTTATCAATTTCACCTTTTTTAAAATAAGCCTTCGTTAATCTTTCTATTTCATCATATTGAATTTTCTTATCGTTGTCGTATAAAATCTGACCAAACATAAGATATCCGCTTATGCCCATATCGTCAATTATCGGTGCACAAATTTCCAAAAGACCTGCGTGACATCGCGCACGAACAGTTTTTCCTTTTGTAGCCTCTTCAAGCAACGTTTTATCCGATTTCATACAAGCATCGTAACCCTTTTGACTTTTGCGGATACATTCACAAAAATCACAGCATTTTTC
>JAZROC010000249.1:0-3059 GCA_045648525.1 Clostridia bacterium | reverse complement strand
GGTTTATTAAAATGTCAGCTTTAAGAGATAGATTAGTTAAAAATAATAACACAGTTAACTGGATGCCAGATAACATTAAAGAAGGTAGATTTGGTAACTTCCTTGAAAACGTTATTGACTGGGGTCTTTCACGTGAACGTTATTGGGGTACTCCTCTTCCCGTTTGGGAATGCGAATGCGGTCACTTCCATACGGTAGGTTCAAGAAAAGAACTTGTTGAGCTTACAGGTTGCGATGAAAACATCGAACTTCATAAGCCTTTCCTTGATCCCCTTACAATCAAGTGTCCTAAGTGCGGCAAAGATATGCATCGTGCACCTGAAGTTATTGACTGTTGGTTTGATTCAGGTTCAATGCCTTTTGCGCAGTTGCACTACCCCTTTGAAAACAAAGAGCTTTTTGAAAAGCTTTTCCCTGCTGATTTCATCAGCGAAGCTATTGACCAGACAAGAGGTTGGTTCTATACACTTTTGGCTATTTCCACACTTCTTTTCGACAAGGCTCCTTTCAAAAACTGTATAGTTCTTGGTCACGTAAACGACAAAGACGGCATTAAGATGAGTAAGCACAAGGGCAACGTTGTTGACCCCTGGAGTATTCTTGACAAACAGGGTTCTGATGCTGTACGTTGGTACTTCTATACAGGTTCATCTCCCTGGTTGCCTTCACGCTTCTATGGCGAAGCCGTTTCAGAAGCACAGCGCAAATATATGGGTACGTTGTGGAATACTTACGCATTCTACGTAATGTACGCTAATATTGATAACTTTGATCCTACACAGTATAAGCTTGAGTACGATAAGCTTTCTGTTATGGACAAATGGGTTCTTTCAAAATTACAGAGCCTTATTAAATACGTTGACGAAGGTCTTGAAAACTACCGCATAACAGAAACAGCACGTGCAATGAATGATTTTGTTGACGAGCTTTCAAACTGGTATATCCGTCGTGGCAGAGAGCGTTATTGGGGTAAGGAAATGACTCAGGACAAGATAAATGCTTATATGACACTTTATACTGTTCTTGAGACATTGACAAAACTTACCGCCCCATATACACCTTTCGTGGCTGAAGAAATTTATCGCAATATCGTATGTTCAGTTGATGCTTCCGCACCTGAAAGCGTACATCTTTGTGACTTCCCCGCTGCAAAAGAAGAATGGATAGACTCTGAACTTGAAGATAATATGGCTTGGCTTTTGAAAGCCGTTGCTTTAGGTCGTGCTTGCAGAAATGATGCAAACATTAAAAACCGTCAGCCATTACAGACTCTTTTCATAAGCGGTGCAAAGGTTCTGCCTGAAATGTTCTGCAAAGAAATCGAAGACGAACTTAACGTTAAGGAAGTTAAGTTTACTGATGACTCATCAGACTTTATTACCTACACATTCAAGCCTCAGTTACGTACTGTTGGTCCTAAATACGGTAAATTAGTTGGTCTTATCGGCAAAGAACTTGCAAACGCCAACGGCTCTGCCCTTTACAAAGAGCTTATGGCAAAGGGCGAAGTTAAATTTGATATTAACGGTAATGAAGTAATTCTTACACAAGATGACCTTCTTATTACCCCTGCAAACAAGTCAGGCTTTACTGCACAAAGCGATTCTGAAATTACAGTTGTTCTTGACAACAACCTTACAGAAGAGCTTATACGCGAAGGCTATATGAGAGAACTTGTTTCAAAGATACAGACAATGCGTAAGGAAACCGGCTTTGAAGTTACTGACCATATTAAGCTTGTTATTACTGCTGACGGTGTTATCGCAGAAGTTGTTAACACCTATGCTAAAGACATTGCAAGCGATTGTCTTGCTGATTCAGTTTCAATCGGTGAACCTTTAGAAAACAATAAGGAATGGGATATCAACGATAAAAAGTGTGTTATCTCAATGGAAAAAATCTGATGTTCGTTACAGACAGTTGGAAAGATTATGAACTTTTGGATACCGGTGACGGTATGAAGTTGGAGCGTTGGAAGGATATTATCCTTCTTCGCCCCGACCCACAGGTAATCTGGCCTTATTCAAAAGAACCTAACAAGAAAAATATTCACGCAATTTACAAGCGCTCATCGTCAGGTGGCGGTAATTGGGATTTTCTAAAAAAAGTTCCTGATAAGTGGAATATTAGTTGGCGCGACCTGACCTTTACGGTAAGACCTATGGGATTTAAGCACACCGGTCTTTTCCCTGAACAAGCGGTTAACTGGGATTGGATGCGCGAGCTTATAAAAAAAGAAGACAGACAAGTAAACGTGCTTAACCTTTTTGGGTACACAGGTGGTGCAACCGTTGCTTGTGCCTCGGCAGGCGCAAAAGTATGTCACGTTGATGCCGCAAAAAATATGGTACAGATTGGCAAAGAAAATTTAGCGGCAAGCGGTTTAGAGAACGCGCCTGTTAGATGGATTGTTGATGACTGCCTTAAATTTGTTCAGCGCGAAATACGCAGAGGAAACAAATACGACGGCATAATTCTCGACCCACCAAGTTACGGCAGAGGTCCCGGTGGTGAATTATGGCATCTTGAAGAAATGCTTTATCCTTTTATGGAAAATTTAGTTGAAATTCTTTCAGACGAGCCATTATTCCTCTTATTGAACAGTTATACCACAGGTTTACAACCTCTTGTGTTAAGAAATGTTATTGAAAAAACCGTATGTAAAAAATTTGGTGGAAGTGTTACGGCAGAAGAAGTTGGCTTAAAAACAACAAACAGCAATATTATTCTTCCTTGCGGTGCATCAGGTAGATGGGAAAGGTAAAATTTATGTTTGAAATTTTATACGAAGATAATCATATAATAGTTGCCGAAAAGCCTCAGAACACAATTATTGCAGGCGATATTACCGGTGATAAATCTATGCTTGATTCCTTAAAGGAATACGTTAAGGAAAAATATAATAAACCCGGTGAAGCATACCTTGGATTAGTTCACAGACTTGACCGTCCCGCAGGCGGTTTAGCCGTTTTTGCACGCACTTCAAAGGCTGCCGCAAGACTTGCTGACCAATTAAAAGAAAATGAACTTAAAAGAACTTATTACTGTGTCGTACGTGG
>JAZROC010000248.1:0-3456 GCA_045648525.1 Clostridia bacterium | reverse complement strand
CTTTACCGATAGCGCCAACCTTGTGAACGTTTTCAACACCAAGGTGAACTGCACCGGGTCCGATTGATTCGGACAAGCCGTAGTTAGTGTCATACTGATGCTCGGGGAAATATTCAAGCCAGCGTTTAATAAGGCTTTGCGGTACGGGCTGTGCACCGATATGCATTAATCGCCATTGTTTTAAATTAAATTCATCTAATTTGATTTCGCCTCTGTCAAGAGCATTTAAAATATCCTGCGCCCAAGGAACAAGCAACCATACGATAGTGCAATGCTCTTCACTTGCCGCCTGAAGAATGTTTCTTGACTGTGTTCCCTTTAAAATAACGGCTTTTGAGCCTGAAATCAAACTGCCGAACCAGTGCATTTTTGCGCCTGTATGATATAAAGGCGGAATACAAAGGAAGCAATCGTCTTTGGTCTGACCGTGATGCTTCTGTTCAACACGGCAAGAATGAATTAAACTTTCGTGATTATGTAAAATTGCTTTAGGGAAGCCTGTTGTGCCTGATGAAAAATAAATAGCGGCATTATCACTTTCCTCTAAAGAACATTCAGGAAAAGAGCTTGAACATTCTGAAACCAAATCATTATAATCATCGGCAAAGGGTGGACAACCTGAACCTAAATAAATAAGTGTGCAACGTTTTGAAATTTTATCGGCAACAGATTCAACGCGACCGATAAATTCAGTGCCGAAAATTAAAACGTCAGCTTCGGCAAGCTCAAGGCAGTAATCTATTTCATCAGAAGAATATCTGAAGTTAAGGGGAACTGCCAAAGCACCTGTTTTAAGAATACCGAAATATATGGGAAGCCAGTCAATGCAGTTCATCAGAAGTATTGCAACCTTTTTGCCCTTACCTATGCCGTTTTGCAAAAGCATATTGGCAAGCCTGTTAGCCTTTTCGTTAAAAACACTCCACGTAATTTCGCGACGGTAATGCTTTCTGTTTGTAGGCTCAACAAGTTCAAACTCATGCCAGGTAAGTCTTCTTGTTTCAGGCTGGTCAGGATTTATTTCAACAAGAGCAACATCCTGCGCAAACTTTTTTGCATTATCTTCTAATAAATGTACGATAGTCATAAGTATAATTCCTCAATTTAATTATTTCTATATATTTTACCTTTTTAATAGAAAAATGTCAACTGAATGTGCGCAAATATTGGATTTTTACAAAGTTTTTTCAGCAAAAAAGTTCGAAAATCAATACGCAGTAACATAACATTTTACATAAAAAAGGCAGAGAAATTTATCTTTCCCTGCCCTACGTGATTATAAAATTTTAAAGTTACGGCTTTTTAATACTGATATTTAAACCTAAAGCAACTATTGCAAGCACGAGAAGCAATATGAACGAAACATTGTATCCGCCTGTAGATTCAACTAAAGTTGTGCAAACCGATGCAATGGTTGCTGCACCCATTAAATCGCAATTCATAAGGCTCAAGTTTGAACTGAAATATTTTGTACCGTAAAACGTTGACGTAAACGATGAAGATATTGTCGGTGACGTACCATATGATAAACCCGTAAGGCACAAGCCTATAATGCAAAGCGGCAATGAACTTATATTAACGGCAATCAACATAACGGTTGCGGCAACAATAGTCAGTATATTTGCGCTGATCATAACAAATTTGCAACCTTTTATATCAAAAACCGCGCCTGAAATAATACGACCCAAGCCATTAAACACGGCAATTACACCAACAAGAGTTGTTGCAAGGGCAGGTTGTGCACCAACAAAAGTTGCAAGTTGTTTAGTAAAACCAATAACGGAATTACCAACTGCAGTTACAAACACAAGGAATACAAATCCGCGCCAGAAAGAGAATCTTTTAAGCATTTCCATTGGCGCATAATCGCGGGATTCAAATGTTTTTTTGCTATTGTTATGTTTATTTTTTGCTTCAGGAAAAACAAGAGATTCGTCAGGCTTACCAATAGCAAATGCAGAAAATACAATAATTATTCCCAGTGCCGCACCAATAATAACGAAAGTTTTTCGCCAGCCTAAAACTGAATTAAACATTGCATCGGCAATATTTCCCAAAATAAGACTGCTTGCACCAAAGCCCATCATTAAGGCACCAAATGAGAGTCCTCTTTTATCAGGAAACCACGCATTTACAGTTGATACGATTGCTATATATGCCATACCGATACCTACGCCGCCCATAAGCGCATAGGCAAGATACAAAGCCCAAAGACTTTCATTGGTCAGAAATGAACACAAAATATAACCTATACCTGCCAGAGCACCTGCTAATGCAACAGTTATTTTAGAGCCTATTTTGCGTACAAGCACTCCTGAAATCAAGCCACCAACGCAAAAGAAGCACATTGTTAAAGTGTAGTTCAATCCTAAAGCTGAATCGCCATAGCCAAGTTCTTCCATAAAAGGAACTTTTAAAATTGACCAGGTATAGAGAATACCTGCAAACAGCATAGTGAATACACCCATTGCTAAAATCAGCCAACGTTTAGTAAGATGTTTTGTCGATTCCATAAACAAAAACCCTTTCCTATAAATTACGATATATGATATCACTAAACAAAAAAATCGTCAAACTTTTCTTGTTGTAAAAGTTAAATAAATGTGTTAAAATACAGCAGAGGTGAATATTTTGATAGCAATAGTAACAGGGGCTTCCTCCGGTATGGGAAGGGAGTTTGTAAAAAAATTAGACAAGGAAAATTTAGAGGAAATCTGGGTAGTTGCAAGAAGAGCAGAAAGACTTGAAGAATTAAAAAATGAAGTTCAGACAAAAATAAAAGTAATTTCCTGCGACCTTACAAAAAACATTGATGACTTCTTGAAAATTTTAAAAGAGGAAAAGCCACAGATAAAAATTTTAGTAAACTGTTCAGGTTACGGAAAATTCGGACACACCGACGTTGTACCCACAGAAGAAAGCCTTGGTATGATTGACCTTAACGTAAAAGCACTTGTTGAAATAACGCAAAATGCAATACCATATATGGCAAAAGACAGTCATATTGTTCAGCTTTGCTCACTTTCATCATTTCAGCCTGTGCCCTATCTTAACGTTTATGCGGCAACAAAAGCCTTTGTTCTTTCATATTCGCAAGGACTTAACGCAGAGTTAAAGGACAGAAAAATTCACGTTATGGCAGTTTGTCCCGGTTGGGTTGAAACTGAATTTTTTGCACGCGCAGAAACTGACCAGAAAGATGCGGTAACTTATTTTAATAAAATTTATAAAGCTAAAGACGTAATTGATACGGCATACAAAGAAATGTATAAAAAGAAGCCTGTATCTATTCACGGACTTCAGATAAAATTTCAGGTATTACTTGTTAAGCTTCTTCCCCACTCACTTGTAATAAAAATCTGGTTGAAGCAACAAAAACATTAAAATTGAGAAAGGTTCTCCAAATTCGGAGAACCATTTTTTATTTATTCAATATGTTTCTTGCAACGTAGACAC
>JAZROC010000247.1:0-6923 GCA_045648525.1 Clostridia bacterium | reverse complement strand
GTGTCTGGTCGATTACGTGTACACCAAGGTCGATGATAGGTCCGCCACCTGAACGTGCTTTATCGCAGAACCAACCGCCCGGTGCACCGTGACGACGAAGATATGTTGCTTTTGAATAATAGATTTCGCCAAGGTCTTCTTTAAAATCTTCAACAAGTTTTGTGTCGTCGGCAAAATGAAGAACAAAACCTATCATTAAAAGTTTACCTGCTTTATCAGCGGCCTCTTTCATTTTGATTGCTTCTTCTGTATTATATGCCATGGGTTTTTCGCAAAGAACGTTTAAACCGTGTTCAAGTGCATAGATTGAACATTTGGCGTGATTGCAGTTCCAGACACAAACGTCAACTGCATCAAGTTCTTCCTTTTCAATCATTTCTTCAATTGAATTATAGTAGTTAGGAATATCAAATCTTTTTGCAAAAGGTTCAAGACGTTCTTCATCAATATCGCATACTGCAACTACATCTGCGGCAGGAACGTTTTTATAGCTTTGTGCGTGTACGGAAGCGATACCACCTGCGCCTACAATACCAATTCTTAATTTTTTGCCTGTATATTCTTTTTTTGTTTCAAAAGATGCTAAGGTAGGTTCATGACTTGCCATATTATTTATCCTCCAAGTTTCTTAAAAAATCATATGCTGTTTTAATATCTTTTAATGGATTTTCGCCAACTTCACGTTCAATAGTAAGGAATCCTTTATAACCGATTTCATCAAGTGCTTTTAAATATGCTTCAAAAGGAACACTTCCTTCACCTAAAGGAACCTCTTTAAAGAATACTTTACCACTGAATTCTTCAGGAATGGGGTGTACAATATGATATACGATTTCGGGGTCAACGTCCATACACTTAATACCATCTTTTGCATGAGTGTGAACAATATAGTCCTTTAAAGTGTGAACAGCTTTAACAGGATCATCACCTGTAACCATAACGAGGTTTGCAGGGTCAAGGTTGACACGAACCGCACCGGAAAGAGAATCTAAAAACTCTTTAAGAACAACTGCTGTTTCAGGACCTGTTTCAACTGCAAAATACGCATCCATACTTTTTGCATAATCTGAAAGCTCACCGCAGGCATCCTGCATAATTTTGTAGCGTGGATTATTTTTATCGGAAGGAACAACACCGATGTGCGTTGTTACAATATTAGTTTCAAGGTCTTTTGCAAGATCTATTACTCTCTTTGATTTTTCAATATAGATTTTGTTCTGCTCAGGGTCACCGAAACCTTTTCCGAAATCACCGCAAAGAGCAGAGAATACCATGTTTTTGTCTTTGAGTTTTTTTAATAACTCTTTTCTTGCCTGTGCATTAAGGTTTTCGGCTGTAGTTTCGCCGTTTGTTGCATATAACTGGATACCGTTTGCACCCATTTTATATGCGTTTTCTAAAGCTTCGTCAAAAGGCATACGAAAAGATTCAAGCATAACACCTATAGGAAATTTGTGCATATTTATTTCTCCTTTATATTTTTTTGTTTATTGTATAACAAAAAAAGCAATTTTGCAATACACAAAATTGCTTGAGTGTTGTAAAATATTGCTCAAAATTTGATAAAAATTAAAAAATAACAAATTTGTATGAAAAATATTGCTAATTATTTATAATCCGAAGGGTGCACTCCTGTGTATTTCAGGAAAACCTTTGAAAAATATGACGCTTCATCAAAACCGCACTTTGTTGCAATTTTTTTTATTGAACTGTTTTTTTCGCGTAATAATACCTTCGCCATTTCACAACGCTGAATATTAATATATTGTATAGGCGTATATCCAACGGCTTTTTTGAATTTGCGAATGAAGTGATATTTACTTATTCCGATTTTTTCAGAAATTTCATCAATAGATATATCCTTTTGAATATTTGATAGAATATATGAAATTGCTTCTTTTATTATATTGTCGTTTTTCTTGTCATACTCTGTTTTTCTTGAATAGTTATGATATATCGTGCACAATAGAGGAAGCACCGAAGCCGCTATATCAAGATATTCGTGTTTTTTTGACATTGCTTCATATATTTTTTTTAGTTGAAAAACAACTTCGTTATCACCTGAAATATAATCACAAAAAGTTAGGCTGTTAGTATCAAGCCCGTTTTTTAATGCAAATAATCTGTCGATGATAACACAGTTGTATTCCATAAAATCATCAGAAAAAAAGGAGTGCATTACGTTACTGTTAACCACAACAACATCGTCCGTTTTTACGAAAATTTTCTTTTCGTCGCACATAATATGTCCTTCGCCTTTTGTGATGTGAAGAATCTCGATATTTTCATGCCAGTTAACGTTTATTCCGCTTTTTAACGGAGTGATGACTGAATTTATATGTAAAATAATCGGAATGTTTTCCATTTGCGGATGATTTTCAAAAAATATATTTTTAATCAATTTTTTCACCTCGCATTTTAGTATAGCATATTTTGAACAGATAGTCAAAAAAATAAGAATTTTATAATTTCAATCAAGAAATCAAAAAAATTTATATTGATTTTACATTATCACTTATGATATAATTTTTATATAAAAATTGGAGGTGTTTTTATGGCTAATGGATATCAGACGGCGGTATATTATTTTCCTAACTGGCATACCGATGAAGCATCAGAGAGAAAACACGGTAAGGGCTGGACGGAATGGGAAGTTTTAAAACAGGCAAAACCGAGATTTGAAAATCATCAACAACCTAAAATTCCCTTGTGGGGATATGAAGATGAATCTGATCCTGCTGTAATGGAAAAGAAAATCAATACAGCGGCAGAGTATGGCGTTGATTGTTTCTTGTTTGACTGGTATTGGTTTGAAAACAGGTCATTCTTGTCACGTTGTTTGGAAGAAGGATATATGAGTGCCAACAATAATGATAAAGTTAAATTTGCACTTATGTATGCAAACCATAAGAATTGGAATAATAATTTTCCTGCAAGAGCAAATGAAACACCTACTGCAGAATTAACTTGTATAGTTGATGAAAAGACGTTTATTGAAGCAACGGATTATTGCATTGAAAAATATTTTTCCCACCCTTCGTACTGGAAGGTTGATAATAAAATTTATTTTTCCTTTTATGAATTAAATACACTAATAAATAGTCTTGGTGGTCTTGAAAATTGTAAACGTGTTTTAAATGATTTTCGTGAGCGTGTCAGAAGAAAAGGCTTGGGCGAATTACATCTAAATGCTGTTTTGTTTAACGTACGAGTTCTTCCTGAAGAAGGAATACTTTCTTCACCTGAAAAGCAACTTGAGTTTCTTGGGTTTGATAGTGCAACAAGTTACGTGTGGACACATCATCAGCCCTTTGATTTTCCAAAACATTCTTACGAAAAAATCAAGAAAAAAGTTTTTGAAGATATAGAAAAATACGATAATAATTTATCAATTCCGTATTATCCCAATGTAACAATGAGTTGGGATTCAAGCCCGAGATGTTGTCAGAGTGATATTTACGGTAATTACGGTTATCCTTTTACGGGAGTTCTTGAAATTTCTCCCGAACAGTTTGAAGATGCGCTTGTTGATTTAAAAAAACATTTAAGTACAAAACCTGAAAAAGACAGAATTTTAACAATAAATGCGTGGAATGAATGGACCGAGGGTAGCTATCTTGAACCTGATACGGTAAACGGATATAAATATCTTGAGGCTATAAAGAAAGTATTTGGATAAAGTAAAAAAAGTGTCATTTTGGCACTTTTTTTCATATTCTATAAAAACCTATTGTAACATTTTAATGTTTTTGGTATAATAATAACAATAAGTTGAAAGAGGAATTTCGATATGATAAAACTTGAAGATTATAAAAATAAAAATATTCACTTCATTGCTATTGGCGGTCACAGTATGTGTGGACTTGCAGAAATTTTACATAACTGGGGTTTTACTGACGTTAGCGGTTCTGATCGCTCTGATAGTGATGCACTTCAACGTCTTAAATCAATGGGGATTAATGCAACCGTTGGTCATAGTGTTGATAACGTAAAAAATGCTTCACTTGTTGTTTATTCAGCGGCAATTCCAAAGGATAACGTTGAAAGGGCATATGCGGAAAACAATGGTATTCCTTGTATTGACAGAGCTGCAATGCTTGGTTTAATTTCGGCAAAATGCAAAAAATGTATAGGTGTTTCGGGTACTCACGGCAAAACCACCACAACGTCAATGATTTCCGAAATTTTCTATCGCGCAGGCGAAGAACCGACAATTCATATTGGCGGTGTTCTTCCTACAATCGGAAGCAACGTTTATACAGGCAATGACGAATTTTTTATCACAGAGGCCTGCGAATACGTTGATTCATACTTGACCTTAAAACCTCATATTGCAGTTGTTCTTAATATTGATTCAGACCATCTTGATTATTTTAAAACTGTTGATAATATAGTAAAGTCTTTTACAAAATATTGTCAGCTCGTTGATGAAGATGGATATGTTGTTGGTTGCTACGATGATGAGCGTACGTTAAATATGATGAAAAACTGCGGTAGAAGATTTGTTTCATACGGTTTTTCAAAAGAAGCTGATTATCATGCTGAAAACGTTACATATTCAGACGACGGTTTCCCTCGATATGATATGTTTAAAGGCAGTGAGTTTTTTGCACACGTTGAATTATCGGTTATCGGTGAAGTTAACGTGTTAAACTCAATGGCATCAATAATTTCAGCGATTCTTTGCGGTTTAACTCTTGAAAAAGCCATTAACGGTGTAAAAATGTATACAGGCGCAGGCAGACGATTTGAATATCGCGGAAGCTATAACGGAGCAAAAATTTATAACGATTATGGGCATCATCCCGAAGAGGTTGCCGCAACTATTGAGGCGACAAAACACGTTAAGAAAAATAGACTTTGGCTTATTTATCAACCTGCATTGTTTACACGTACAAAAGCGCAGTTCGATAGATTGGTTGACTGTTTTCATAATGCCGATAAAACAGTATTAATTGACGTTTATGGCGACCGTGAACCTTTTGATCCAACAATAAATTCAAAAATGATTGTTGATAAAATTATTGAAAAATATAATGATGACTGCATTTATATTCCGACAATGGAAGAATGTGGTGCATATCTTAAAACTCAACTTCAGCCCGATGACCTTGTTTTAATAATGGGTAGTGGTACAGTTGATATTTTAGATAAATTTATTCTTAATTAAAGGGGAGTTTTAATGAAAATTTGCGTATATGGCGCAGCAAGCGAAGAAATTGATAAAAAGTATATAAAAGCAGGGGAAGAACTTGGTCAAAAAATCGCAAAACGAGGCCATTCACTTGTTTATGGTGCAGGCGCAACGGGTATGATGGGCGCAGTTTCACGCGGTGTTGAAATGGAAAACGGATCTGTCACAGGTGTTGTTCCTGATTTCTTTACAAATGAAGAAGTTCTTAATATTGATTGTACAAAACTTATTCGCACCAAAACAATGCGCGAACGCAAACAAATTATGGAAGATTTGTCTGATGCTTTTATTGTTTCTCCGGGAGGCATTGGAACTTTTGAAGAATTTTTAGAAGTTTTAACGTTAAAACAGTTAAACCGTCATAATAAACCAATAGTTTTGTTTAATGTTGATGGTTTTTATAATTGTATGATTTCTATGCTTGATGAAGCAATAAACGGTCACTTTATTAACGAAGAATGTAGGGCGATGTATCCTGCTTTTGAAAGTGCAGATGAAGTTCTTGATTATATTGAAAATTACGAAAAAATTGATTTATCGAAAATGAAAGTGAAATAATTATGTTATCTTTTGAAAGTGATTATATACAAGGCGCACATCCGTTGATTTTAGAAAAACTTGTTGAAACAAATATGGAAGTTTTATCGGGATACAGCACTGATAAATATTGTGCAAGTGCAAGGGAAAAAATTAAAAATGCATGTGGCAGGGAAGATGCTGACGTTTATTTTTTAGTTGGCGGTACACAAACAAATCAGGTTGTAATTTCTGCAAGTTTGAAACTTTATGAAGGTGTTATTTCTGCTGTAACAGGGCATATAAATGCTCATGAAGCAGGTGCAGTTGAATTTATTGGGCATAAAGTATTACCACTGCCAAATCATAACGGCAAAATTAATGCAAATGAACTTGAAGATTATGTAAAAACTTTCTATGCCGACGATAATCACGAGCATATGGTTTTTCCGGGAATGGTATATATTTCACATCCAACTGAATACGGCACACTTTACACCCAAAAAGAGCTTCAAGCAATAAGCAAAATTTGTAAAGAATATTCAATGCAATTATTTATTGATGGTGCTCGTTTAGGTTACGGTATTATGAGCAATGAAACCGATGTTACTTTAAAAGATATTGCAGAACTTTCTGACGTTTTTTACATAGGCGGTACAAAAGTTGGCGCACTTTGCGGTGAAGCGGTTGTTTTTACACACAATAATGCACCAAAGCATTTTATGAACACCGTTAAACAACATGGTGCAATGATTGCGAAGGGCAGACTTTTAGGTATTCAATTTGATACTTTGTTTACTGATGACCTTTATTTTAAAATAAGCAAACACGCTATCAATATGGCTGAAAAACTAAAAAATATTTTTAGAGAAAAAGACTATAAATTTTTCCTTGATTCGCCAACAAACCAACAGTTTATTGTTTTAGAAAATAAGCAAATGGAAGAATTAAAACAAAACGTTCGTTTCGGTTTTTGGGAAAAATATGATGATAACCACACAGTTGTACGCTTTGCAACAAGTTGGGCAACAACGGAAGAAGATATAGAAAAACTTAATCAATTGATATAAAAATCAGGGCTGAATTTCTCAGCCCTGATTAGTTTTTACTTCATCTCATAAACTGCATATTGATCTTTTTCAGCAAATTTTATAGCATTAAAAATATTTTTAAGTTCTGCTTTTGCTGATTCTTCATCCTTATACCAACCAAA
>JAZROC010000246.1:0-20709 GCA_045648525.1 Clostridia bacterium | reverse complement strand
CTCAATCATAACAGCCGTTTTTCCGCTTCCTGCGGCGGCAGAAACAAGAAGGTTATTGGCTGTGTGGTCAATTACCGATTGCTGATATTCAGTCCAATTTGGCATTATCTGTTTCCTCCTTGTGTTTTATTCCGCATACTGCGCTATATTGGCAATAGGCGCAAGCCATACTTTTTTTAGTTTCAATTTTTCCTTCAAGCATATCTTTTGAAATTTCTTTTGCTTTGTTGGTTGCTGTTTCAAGCAGGTATGAAAAGTGTTCGCGTGTAACACCTTTTTCGCTGAAATCAACAAGTTCAGGACCGGAAAATGAATTGTCAATAATTGACATATACTGCGCAGAAGCAGGTACGCTGTCTTTGAAAGACGAAAGTAAGGCTGTCATATATATTGCCAACTGTAAATCAGTGCCTTCACTTAAATTATTTTCTGAAAAAGTTTTGCTTCCGCTTTTATAGTCGATTATTCTTAAATAAGTCTGTCCGTCTTTGTTTAGCATATCAGCACGGTCAATTTTACCTTTTAAGTAAAGTGTGCCATATTCTGTTTCAATTTCTATTGGCGGATATTTGCCGTATCCAAATGAAATTTCTTCACCGATAACCGTAAAATTATCAATGTGTTTTTTTATCTGCCATGCACCTTCACAGGCTATGTTTTTAAGCATACCGTTAAAAGCTTGCTGACGTTCGGTTGAAATCATTGCACCAAAATGTATGTTGGGCAAAAGTTTTTCAAAAATTTCTGAAGCCTCTTTGTAGCAAGCCTCTCTTGAAGATGCTTTATCCATTGCATTTTTTGTGAATAATTCAAGGGTTGAATGTAAAACTGTTCCAATATCAAGGTTATTTGCCGAATATTCATTCATATCCTTTGGTTTTAAACCATATTCGATAAAATGCATAAATGGGCAGGTTGCGTAGGATTCCAGTCTTGAAATAGTCGTTGCCTTTGACGGTGAAAAAAGTTTAGAGGCAAGCTCTTTTGAAATAAATTGTTCTTTTTCGCTGGCTTCGTTTTTTAAAATATCAAATTTTCTGTCACTTTCTTTATCAAGGTAAGCAAGAAGTGCTTTTGATTGTGGCGAAGCGAATTTATCTTTTGCCATATCAAGCATAGCCTGTTCTTTTGTCAATGGCTCCTGCAACTCTATT
This sequence comes from Clostridia bacterium, assembly GCA_045648525.1. Classification (GTDB taxonomy): domain Bacteria; phylum Bacillota; class Clostridia; order Christensenellales; family QALW01; genus UMGS1322. The sequence continues at coordinate 19,555 of JAZROC010000246.1, read as the reverse complement.
TCTGCGTTTGTTTTTTTGTAATAAACTTTTTTTATTTCAGGAAAGAGTGTTTCAAGACGTTTAAAAATATATGATGGTCTTTGTATGCTTCCGCTTAACGTATAAAGAGGACATGAAAACTCAAGCTTCTTTAATGGGGAACATAATGCCGAATATATGGTATAACGCGTTCTTGCATCCTCTGTTTCTTCTGTGTGGGCAAGTTCCATACCAAGCTCTGTTAACAAATTACTTTCTTCTTTTGTGACAAGACGCTCGTCTGTATATATTGCAGGAATAACACCATCATTTGCGCCTACGATAAATATATAAGGAACGTTTTGCTCCTTTGTGGCGGAAAGATCGCCGAAGGTAACGGAATCCAATACGCTTGGTATTGTTGAAACCGGTGTTGCCTTAAAACCTTCAAAAAGTGTTTCACAAAATTCTGAAACAGATGTTTTTCTGTCGCCTGAAATATTCGCAATGCTTTCAAGTAATTCAAGCATTTTGTTCCATAACTGGCTCGTTACATCTGAAAGAGTAAACATTTCGAGTTCTTCATATTTGTCTGTTAACTCTTCGATTTTTTGATAAACACCTTGGCTCTCCATAAAATCATAGCAAAGGGAAGCCATTTCGCGTGCGGTATCAACTTTTAAAATGTTTTCTTTAAATTCCTTTAATGGTTCAATGAATTTTCTGCGTAAAATATCAAACTCTGCCTGTCTTTCGTCAGAGCCTCTCTTGAAATTAAGTCCGTTTTCAATTTCCCAACCATTGATACCAAACTCTTTTATAAACGAAATAAAAATATCGCGTTCGTCTTGATTAAAAATTGTTAATGATGAAAGAATCATTGACGTAACGTTTTCGGCTGTAAATCCATAATAAGCGCATTTTAAAAGAGAGAACAGATACATTGCAACCGGGTGTGCCGTTATATCGTGTGATTTATCTGTATAAACGGGAATATTATAACGTTTAAAAACTGTACTGATAAGTGGGGAATATTTCTTTAAATCGTTACAAATTACTGCATAATCTCTGTATCTGTCGCCACTTCTTACACCTTTTGAAATTTTCTTTGCTATTTCATTAATTTCTTCGTCAATTGTCGGGTAGAAGTTAAGTGTAATATTATTACAACTTTTATTGAACGTTGACGGCTTTTGAATATAAAAATTATCTTCAAGAAAATGAATTTCTTCCGCTTTGAAAGAAACGGGTCGCTGGCAGTTTGAAATCTTATATTGACAATAATTTTCTTTTGCAATAGAAATAATGCGCTCCAGTGTTTTTTGCTGTATTTCGTAACTTTTGTCATTAATATCCGAACTTAAAGCAATAACAACGTCACTACATTTAATAAGTTCTGCAATGAAGTTATAAAGGTGTGACGTAAAAACGTCAAAACCGTCGATATACACAACTGAATCCTTCAATTCCGGATAATATTTTAAAAGACTCTGTGCAGTTTTTAACTTGTCGGCATTATCGGTATATCCTGCTTCAAGAATATCTGTATAAGACTTAAAAATTAATGCCATATCGTTAAGCTTATATTTTAAAATACTGTTGTCAAGTTTTTCTGAAACAGCAATAATATCTTCGTAAGTGTAGCCGCAGTTTTCTATTGTCGAAATCATATTAATGCATCTTTCGCAAAAACCTTTTCTGCGAGATGCACTTTTGAAAATCGTTAATTTATCTTCGTTTTCAAGAACAGAAATACGCACAGCCATTGCTTTTGAACAGTCGTCAAGATACGTTTTTTTGTTTTTGCCAAAATATCCGAGTATAGATGAAGCAAGTCTGTTAAAAGAGCACACTTCAACGTCGATAAAACCTTTAATATCAAGCTGGCGGCATAACCGTTGTTCGAAGTTATATGTAATAGGGTCGGGCACAATAAGAATTGATTTTTGCTTGTTTTCTATTCTCTGACCGATTTCTTCTATAATTTTATGAGTCTTGCCTGTTGCAATTCGACCGGTAATAATTTTTAACAAAGTCTATCAAACCTTTTCTTTATTTTTATATTATTTTATCATATTGCAGTATATATTTCAACTAAAAAAAGCCATCAAATTAGATGGCTTTTAAAATCAGAAAACAAGTTTTTCTTTAATGAAGTCTTTTACTTCTTCAATCTTTAATGTAATCTGTTCCATTGTATCGCGGTCACGAACTGTAACTGTACCGTTTTCCATGGTATCAAAGTCAACTGTTACGCAATAAGGTGTGCCGTTTTCGTCCTGTCTGCGATAACGTTTGCCAATGGAACCTGCTTCGTCATAATCAACGGGGAAGTATTTTGAAAGTTCTGCATGAATTTCAAGAGCTTTTTCTGAAAGCTTCTTCTGTAAAGGAAGAACTGCGCACTTAAAAGGTGCAAGTGCAGGGTGAAGATGCATAACGTTTCTTACGTCACCGTTTTCAAGAGTTTCCTCTTCAAATGCATTGCAAAGGAAAGCAAGTGTAACACGGTCGGCACCAAGTGAAGGCTCAACACAATAGGGAATATACTTTTCGTTTGTAACGGGATCAAGATATTCCATATTTTCGCCACTATGCTCTGCGTGTTGTTTAAGGTCATAATCAGTTCTGTCAGCAATACCCCAAAGTTCGCCCCAGCCAAATGGGAACAAGAACTCAAAGTCTGTTGTTGCTTTTGAATAGAATGAAAGTTCTTCAGGTGAGTGGTCTCTTAAACGTAAAGATTCTTCCTTGATACCAAGGTCAAGAAGCCACTTTTTGCAGTATGAACGCCAATATTCAAACCATTCAAGGTCTGTACCGGGCTTGCAGAAGAATTCAAGCTCCATCTGTTCAAATTCACGGGTTCTGAATGTGAAGTTACCGGGAGTAATTTCGTTTCTGAATGATTTACCAACCTGACAAATACCAAAAGGAACCTTTTTTCTGGTTGTACGTTGTATGATTTTAAAGTTAACAAAAATACCCTGTGCTGTTTCAGGACGAAGATATACTGTTGAAGTACTGTCCTCGGTTACGCCCTGGAAAGTTTTGAACATAAGGTTGAACTGACGGATGTTTGTCCAATCATTCTTGCCGCAGTCGGGGCAAACAATGCCGTTTTCCTTAATATATTCTTCCATTTGCTGATTTGACCAACCGTCAACAACAATGTCAGTGCCTCTTTCGTGGTTAAAATCCTCGATAAGTTTATCAGCACGATATCTTGATTTACAAGCCTTACAGTCCATAAGAGGATCTGAAAATCCGCCTAAATGTCCGGATGCAACCCAAACCTGAGGGTTCATTAAAATTGCGCAGTCAACACCAACGTTGTATGGTGATTCCTGAACAAACTTCTGCCACCAAGCTTTTTTTACGTTGTTCTTTAATTCAACACCTAAAGGACCGTAATCCCAAGTGTTTGCAAGACCACCGTAAATTTCTGAACCGGGGAATATGAAGCCTTTGCCTTTGCAAAGTGCAATAACTTTTTCCATATCCATGAAAAAAACCTCCGTTAAAAATTGATACTATTATTATATGTGAAAAAAGAATTATGTCAAACTAAAATAACGTAATTTTATAAAATATTATTTAATACATTATATAACGGGGGAGATATTACGAGCGTGTTTAGAAAAAATTAATAAAATGTAACGAAAAATGAAAAAAATATGTTGATTTTTTTTAACAAGTGTTGTATAATTAAGACACCAATGTATTAGGAGGTAAAAAAATAATGAAAAAACTGTTAGTAGCCTTAATGGCTATATGCATTGCTTTCTCGTCTCTCAGCTTTACGGTTTTTGCTGAAGAAGCTACGGGTGATGCAGCAACAACCGAAACAACAGGAACAACAGACACAACTGAAACAACCGAAACCGAAACAAAGACAGTAACAGATAAAATCGGTGCTTTCTATCTTCAGGGTGAAAGTGGCGCAATGATGATGCCCGATGGCACATTTGCTACAAGTGACTATGACTATCAGATTGCTGATATTATGGCAAAAGCACTTACAGGCACAAAGAAGATTCCTTTCTATGCTTTTGATAAAGAAGGTTCTGTTTTCTTTGATTCCTTTGCTGAAGCTTATCTTATTTCAGAAGTTAAGGCAGCTGAAGCAGCAGGTATCGACTTCTTTGCATATGATCTTCATATGGGGTATGCGTCAGTTAACAGTGCAACAAACCTTATCCGTAATATGAATATGCAACTTATCCGTCATGCTTCAAACTTCGGCACAAAGAATTTTGGCGACAAAGTTGAATATGCTATCGTACTTGACGGCGATTTTGATGCAGGCAAGAGTATGGAAAGAAACCTTGTTGTTGATCAGTATCTTATAAGAAAAGGTTATCTTACAGCTGAAGACGGCAGACCCGTTGTATTCATCAGATGGAATGAAGATATTCAGAATCAGATTTCAAAACTTAACTCAACACTTAAAAAGGCAGTTAAGGATCCTACAAATCTCAAAGAGGGTGTAGAATCCATTTATGCAATCGCTCTTGATGCTCCCAGCTATGATGAAGCTATTAATGCAGGCGCAGAAGCTATTTCCTGGACTGAAGGTACAGGCAAAGGTGGTGCCGCTTATGCAACAATGACAGCAACAGTTGAAGCAAAATGGGCAACAGGCACAGCAGTTATCCCCAACGTAGTAACAGGTTTTGATAAAACTCCTCTTGCTGCTAACCCCATTAATATTGAAGCAAATAAGCAGTCAGGTAAAGACAAAACAAAGGCAGTTGCTTATGCAAGAACTGGTGCTGATGATGATTTAGTTGCTGCAGCTACAGCAGAAGAGCTTGTTAACCACGTAAAGAATGCAGTTGCTGCAACAAACAAGCCTGCAAACTTTAAGGCAGTTATGATTTATGCTTGGGATGACTTTATGGGTGGCGCATATCTTTGCCCCACAAAGACAGATAAGGCATATCAGTATGATGCAACATATCTTAATGCTTTAAGAGCATACTTCTTTGCTAAAGAAGATGGCATTGGCGAACTTTCAGTTCTTGATAATACAGGCAGAACGATTATCACAGATATGAAAGCAAAAACTATCACAACAATGGGTAAAGATTCAACCGGTCAGGTTTCAGCATTAGAAAAGGTTGACTTTGACGGTAACAATCTTCTTGAGCCTGAAGCTACACCTGCTATTGAAGGAACAGAACCTCCCGTAACAACTGATGAACCTAACGGTTCAGAAGGCGGCATGGGAACAGGTCTTATTATTGGTATTGCTGCAGGTGCAGTCGTAATTATTGGCGCAGTTGTAGGTATCATTGTTGGTGTTTCAAAGAAGAAAAAATCTGAATAATTGATTTTAAGCCGCCTTTAATGGCGGCTTTTTTTAACAGATATGAAAAACGAAAATATTTTATTAAAATTATTACAAATGTATCCTGATGCTGATACGGAACTTGAATTTAAAACAAATTATCAACTTTTAGTTGCTGTAATTTTATCTGCACAATGTACAGATAAACGAGTTAACGTTGTTACAGGTGAGCTTTTTAAAGATTATGGCACACCTGAAAAAATGGTGACATTATCCGAAGAAGAACTTCAAAAGAAAATTTTTTCCTGTGGTTTTTATAAAAATAAAGCAAAAAATATATTAGCAACAAGTAAGATTCTTGTTGAAAAATTTAATGGAGAAGTTCCGTCTGACCTTGAAACCTTGCGTACTTTGCCGGGTGTTGGCAGAAAAACTGCAAACGTTGTTGCGGCTGTTGCTTTTAATATTCCTGCAATAGCTGTTGATACACACGTGTTCAGAGTTGCTAACAGAATCGGACTTGCAAATGCAAAAGATGAGTTGCATACTGAACTTCAATTACAAAAAGCCATACCTGAAAATATGTGGCTTAAGGCGCATCATCTTATTATTTGGCATGGCAGGCGTTGTTGTGAATCGCGCAAGCCTAAATGTGAAAATTGTTTATTGACGGAAGAATGTAAGTATTTTAAGCACTTGTCAAAGAACAAATGATGTGATACAATACGTATATCAAATTATTTGGAGTATTTCTATGTTTATTGATTATGTAAAAATTTTTATAAAAAGCGGCAATGGTGGTAATGGCGGACTTTCTTTTCATAGAGAAAAGTATGTGCAGTCAGGCGGACCCGATGGTGGAAATGGCGGTAACGGCGGCGATATAGTTCTCGTTGCTGATGCTGATATGCGTACCCTCCTTGATTTCCATTTTCAAAAGCATTTTACGGCAGGTAACGGTGAAAACGGTATGAGCAACCTGCGTACAGGTGCAAGAGGTGAAGATGTTGTTATACGCGTTCCAAGAGGTACTGTTATAAAGGTTGCTGAAAGCGGACTGGTTATTGCGGATATGTACGAAAAGGACGCAAGAAAGATTATTTTAAAAGGCGGCAGAGGCGGCAAAGGCAATGCGCATTTTAAAAGTGCAAAAATCCGTACGCCTAACTTTGCACAGAATGGCGAAATAACAAAGCAAAGGCAAATTATTCTTGAACTTAAAACTATTGCGGATGCGGGGTTTGTAGGCTTTCCAAACGTTGGTAAATCAACAATTCTTTCTATTATTTCAAAGGCAAGACCTAAAATTGCAAATTATCATTTTACTACTTTGGAACCAAACCTTGGTGTTGTTAAAATTGATGAATCAACATTCGTAGCGGCAGATATTCCGGGACTTATCGAAGGCGCGGCAGATGGCGCAGGTTTAGGCCATTCGTTCTTAAGGCATATTGAACGTACTCGTGTAATAGTTCACGTTGTTGATATTTCAGGTTCAGAGGGCAGAGATCCCGTTGAAGATTATAAAATCATCAATAGTGAACTGGAAAATTATTCTTTTGCACTTTCAGGTCTTCCGCAATTTATTGTTGCAAATAAATCGGAATTACCCGGTAGTGATGAAAATTTAGCAAGACTTCAGGAATATGTGGGGGATATGCCCATTTATAAAGTTTCGGCGGCAACGCGCCAAGGTTTTGAACCTTTATTGCGAGCTATAGCGAAAAAACTTAAAGAACTTCCTCCTCCTGAACCGATTATTGAAGATGGTGAACTTGTATATTATGAAGATCCCAATGAGTTTATCATTACAAAGCTCAATGCTGAAATTTTTGTTGTTGAAGGAAATCTTATTGATACTCTTTTGCGTAAAGTTAATTTTGATGACCCCACAAGCCTTGATTATTTCCAGCGTATGTTAAGGGAAAAAGGTGTTATTCAGGCGTTGAGAGAAAAAGGTGCAAAAGACGGTTGCGTTATCAGGATTGAGGATATGGAATTTGATTTTGTCGACTGATTTTTTTGAAAAATTTTTGAAAAATTCCGAACAAAATTAACAAAATTCCTGTGAAAATATAATAGACCTTTTGCGGCGTAATTATGCTTAAAATAAGCAGGATTATGCCGTATTTTATTGCAAATTTTTTGAAATTTTTTGTGAAAATTATTTTTGAAATTTTTTTATAAATTTTTTCATTTTTTATTTCGATTTCCGGCATAATTTTTTCTGTGAAATTTAAAATTTCATCATCAGAATGTATTGTATAAGTTCTATTTAGCATTTGCAAAAAATTTAATGCACCTTCCGTTATGCCTTTTACTGAATATATGTGTATTTCACCATTGTGCTTTCGTAAAAAGTTTATAATTTTATCCTCGTTTATTCCTGTGTATGAATTATCTACAAGAGTATTTTTGGGAAATTGCACTTCATAAATTTTTTCATCAACAAACAAAAGAGAAGTTAATTGTTTTTGCTTTTTCAGTTTTTTTAATTTTTTCTTTTCGGTCAGTTGACTAACTTTTGTTCGGATAGTATAATATAGATATGAAAGAATAAATGCGCCTAAAAATGCAAATATCATTGCACCGTTTTTGGTGGGGTAAATGTATTCGCCCAAAATATATGCTATAATGAAAAAAACGGGGTACATAAGAAAACTGAAAAGAAAAATCATAAAAACACCTCAAAAACATTTTTAACAAAAAAGGCTAAGGATATACAATGAAAATAGGAATTATGGGTGGCTGTTTCGACCCTATACATTTAGGTCATATAGATATAGCAGAAAAATGCAAAAAAGAATTTTGTCTTGATAAAATAATGTTTTTGCCATCGGGGGACCCGCCCCACAAAAAAAATGTAACACCTAAAGAGATAAGAATCGAAATGGTTTCTGCGGCAATAAAAAATATTGATGGGTTTTTCTTAAGTCGAATGGAAGCGGATAGAAAAGGAAAAACTTATACTTATGACACTGCTGTTGCGCTTAAAGAAAGTGATGACGAATATTATTTTATTATTGGCGGTGATTCACTAAATAATCTTCATAATTGGTTTATGGCAGAAGAGCTTTTTAAAATTATGAAATTCATAGTTGTTGACCGTCAGCATATTGAAGAAAATGCCACTCCTGCCGAAAAATTGGGTGCAGAACTTTTGTTTTCAAAACATACCGGCATTGATGTTTCTTCAACTGAAGTTCGTGAAAAAATTAAAAATGGCGAAAATATACAAAATTTTGTACCCGAGTGTGTTTGGGAGATTGTTAAAAAATATGGATTATACAAAAATTGAAATTTTTAAAGAAAAACTAAAAAAAGATTTAAAACCGCAGCGATATGAACATACTCTCTCAACCGTATTGAAAGCATTGGAACTTTCAATCGGTACAGATGCGGATAAAGAGAAGGTTTTTGTGGCGGCTCTTTTACATGATTGTGCAAAATATAAAATTCCAAATGATGCACAAAAAGAGTTATTAAAAGATTTTCTTGATTGCGAGCCTATAATACACGCGCCTTTTGGTGCTATAATTGCAAAAGAAGAATACGGAATAACTGATGAAACAATTTTAAATGCAATAAAATATCATTCCACTGGAAGAAGAGGAATGACGACGGAAGAAATCATAGTTTGTCTTGCTGATGCGATTGAAGACTTGCGCGATTATCCAAATCTTGAAAATATAAAAAAAGCAACGGAAGAAGGCTTAAAATACGGGCTGCTTGAAAGTCTTTTAGGTGTAGTTGAATTTGAAACAGGTAAAGGAAATAAAATACATTATTTAACGTTAGAAGCAATAGAATGGCTTAAGGAGAATTTATGAAGAAAAAAGAAATGATTGAAAAAATCTGTAATGCGGCACTTGATAAAAAAGCAGAAAACGTCGTGGTGATTGATATCTCTGAAATGACGGTAATAGCAGACAATTTTATTGTTTGTTCCGGTTCATCTCATTCACAGGTAAAGGCGATATGTGATAATATTGAAGAACAACTGAAGAAAGCAGGGGAAGACGCAATTAAAATTGATGGCTACAACGAAGCACGTTGGGTTGTTCTTGATTATGCAGATGTTCTTGTTCACGTTTTCTATAATGAAGACAGACAGTTTTATAATCTTGAAAGACTATGGAATAATGGGAATAATATGTTTGTTTTTTCTGACAATAAGTAATAAAAAATCTTATTAAACCGCCTTAAAAAAACGGTTTTTTTTGTTGCAATTAAAATTAGTTTGTGCTATAATAAATAGTAACGTAAAAAAATATATGTACAATAAAGAGGTTGATGCAAATGGACAAGTTTAAATTAAGATTAGACGTAAACAATATGATGGCTGAATATATCGGCGATAAAGGCTTTACAGAGGCAGAAATCAGTGCAGTTATTCCAAAGGCAAAGAATGCTTTTGAATACGTAAAGACTAATCGTGGTACTGGTATGATGGGGTGGACTGAACTTCCTTATAATCAGAATGAAATTGTTGAAGATATTATTTCAACTGCAAAAAATATTCAGAAAAAGTTTGATTATTTTGTTGTTCTTGGTATCGGCGGCAGTGCATTGGGTCCCATTGCAATTCAGCAAGCACTTAATCATATGCATTATAATGAACTTTCTAAGGAAAAACGTAACGGTTGTCCTAAACTTTATGTTGAGGATAACGTTGACCCTGAAAGAATGACGGCTCTTTTTGATGTTATTGAGCTTGAAAAAACCTGCTTTAATGTTATCTCAAAATCAGGTAGCACAAGCGAAACAATGACACAGTATCTTATTTTATGGGATGCTTTGAAGAATGCTCTCGGCGATAAGGCAAGCGAACATATTATTGCAACAACGGATGCTGAAAAAGGAAATCTCATTAAACTTGCAGATAAAGAAGGCTTTAAAAAGTACGTTATTCCTGATGGTGTTGGCGGAAGATTTTCTGAAATGTGCCCCGTTGGTCTTCTTGCGGCTGCAGTTTGCGGCATTGATATTAAGGCAATGCTTGAAGGTGCTGCTTATATGGATAAACTTGCTTCATCTGATGATATTTATGAAAATTCACCTTTGATGGCTGCATCACTTCAATATATGGCAATGAATAAAGGCTACAATATTTCAGTTATGATGCCTTATGCCGATAGTCTTAAATATATGGCTGACTGGTATTGCCAGCTTTGGGGCGAATCATTAGGTAAAAAGAATGACCTTGACGGAAACGTTGTTAACGTTGGACAGACTCCCGTTAAAGCTTTGGGTGTAACTGACCAGCACAGTCAGGTTCAGCTTTATACAGAAGGTCCTTTCGATAAGGTTATTACAATTTTAGGTGTTGATAATTACAGAAGCACAGTTAAAATTGCAGATGGTTGTGAAGAAATTCCTGCAGTTAACTTCCTTTGCGGTCACACGATGAATGAACTTATTACCGCAGAAAGAAATGCAACAGAATATGCGCTTTTAAAAAGCGGACATCTTAACCATACAATTATGCTTCCTGAAGTTAATGCATTCACTATTGGCGAACTTATGTATTTCTACGAGCTTGAAACCGCCTATTGCGGTGCGATGCTTAATATAAATACTTTTGACCAGCCTGGTGTTGAAGAAGGCAAAAATGCAACTTATGCTCTTCTTGGCAGACCCGGATATGAAGAAAAGAAAGCAGAGCTTGAAAATAGACCTGAAAAATCCTCAAAATATATTATTTAATTAGGAGACGTATTTATAATGGAAATTACTTTTGACGTTATATTCAGGGTTATGCGTAAATCAATTGCATTAATTTTGATTTGTGCTATCGTTTGTGGCATAGGCGCATTTTTTGTAAGTAAATTTATATTATCGCCTACATATGTTTCTGTTTTAGAAATTAACATCATTGGTGCTAATGATTCAGAAGGCAGTGTGATTGATGAAAATAACCGTTGGGTTTTTGCGAACAGACTTGTTAAAACCTGTAGAGAAATTATTGACACTAACACCTTTAAACGTAAGGTAAAAGATGCCGCAGGTGTTGACCACAAACCCGTTTTCTCCGTTGCTTATGACGAAGAAACAACAATTATCGAAATAAAAGTACAGGATAAAAATGCTGAAGATGCTTATAAAATTGCAAAGGCCGTTGCAGAAGTTGTAAACGAACATCTTACAGAAAAAACCTTCACTTCAGTTTCGGTTTGCGTTACTGAAGAACCTATTCTTGCAAAATCTCCGTCATCACCTAACGTTATGCTTAATACATTGCTTATGGCTGTGATTGGCGCCGCTGCAGTTGTAATTATTCAGCTTCTTCGCGAAGTTTTCGGTACAAAGGTAAAAGATGAAGAAGAACTTCAAAAGCGTTATAATTTACCTGTTATCGCATCTATTCCTGATTTTAAAGAAGCTGTACGTAATAGCACAAAATATTCATATACAGAATATTCATCAAAAGGAGGTAATAAATAATGGTAAAGACTCCTTATGTAAAAAGTACTTATTCAAAATATAATCGTTCTGGTGATGCCGAATTTTTCACTGTTGAAGCTTATAAACTTGCAAGAACGAATATATCTTTGTCAATTATTAAAGAAGGCTGTAAAAGAATTGTTTTTACAAGTTCTATGGCAGGAGAAGGAAAAACTACAACTTCCTGTAATATTGCCGCGGCTTTTTCAAAGCATCTTAATTTAAAAACAATTATTGTTGACTGTGACCTTCGTAAACCATCGGTAAGTAAATTCTTTAAAATAAAGAATAATCCTGGTTTAACAAACTGCTTAAGCGGTATGAATAGCCTTGATGAAATAATTCAGACTGTTCCGGGTACAAATCTTTCAGTTATTACGGCAGGTATCATTCCTCCAAACCCATCAGAACTTCTTGCGAGCAAGCTGTTTAGTGATGTGCTTGATGAGCTTTCAAAGAGATATGATTATATTATCATTGATACACCACCGGTAAATATTGTATCTGATGTTCTTCCTGTCGCTGAAAAGGCAGATGGTGTAGTTATTGTTACATATGAAGATCGCTCAAGTTATATTGATTTAGATAAAGCAGTTGAAAATCTTAAGCGTTGTGAAGCAAAAATTCTTGGCTTTATACTTAACGGCAGTCGCAAAAGAGAGAAAAAGAATAGAAAGATAAGCTCGTACAGACGATGAGATTTTTTGATATTCATACTCATATTTTGCCTGGTGTTGACGATGGTGCCAAGGATAAAGAACAAAGCCGTGAAATGATAAAAATGCTTAAAGAACAGGGGATAACAGATATTATCCTTACGCCGCATTTTTATCCTTATGAAACTTCACTTGACTCTTTTATTGAAAAAAGACAAAAAGCCTTTGGCGAAATCAGTTCATATTTTGATGAATATGAAATTACACCTCATATTGGTGCCGAGGTGTTTTTGGTTGATATGCTCTTTGGAATGGAGGATATTTCCGAACTTTGCATTGATAAGACAAGCTATATTCTTGTTGAACTTCCGTTTAATGAATGGAATCAGGGCAAAGTGTTGAAAATGTTGAATAAATTGTGTGCGAATTTTCAGGTAACGCCAATTCTTGCACATATCGAAAAATATCCTGCTTTCTTTAAAAAGAGCTTTTTAAAAGAAGTAAACAAGCTTGATTATCTTATGCAGATTGATATCGATTCTTTGAAAAATCCTTTTTTAAAAAGAAAAATTAAAAAATATATCGAAAAAGGATATATTCAGTTTGCAGGGTCTGACTGCCATAATATCAAAAATAGAAAACCTAATTTTGACGTTATGAAAAAGAATCTTATTGAAATGATGAGTTTGTTTTTGTTTAATAATAGCGATATAACATTTTAAAAAAAGTGGCTATCTAAAAAAGATAGCCACTTTTTTATTCAGTTACTTCATCATCAAAATCGTCATCATTAAATTTTAAGGTCATAACTTCGATGATTTTTTTGTTTATTTCATCAGGACATTCTTCGTGCAAAAAGTGTCCGCATGAAGCAAGTGTTGCCGAATATACTTCAGGCAATGCATCTTCATAAAGTTCAAGTGTATCAATGGGGTGCCAGGTATCTTCTTCGCCCCAGAATATATATGCCGGAGCCTGTACAGAAGATAACTCATAAGCAATGTTGCTGTCGTCCCAGTTTGAATATGCAGTAATTGCTGCATCAAGGTTTTCTTTGTTTGATAAAACTTTATGGTAATGATGTATAACGTCTTTTGTTGCAAGTGTTGGGTCATAATAAGCTTGTTCAATAACACTTTTAACCATTGATTTGTTAAAGAACGTAAAAATAATATCTGATATAATAGGTGTAGAGAAATTCTTTATTAAAGAAGGATACGTCTTTGTTACACCGCCTGGTGAGAGTAAGAATAAACGCTCTACGTAGTTTGGATATTTAATTGCAACATCAAGAGCTATTATTGCACCGGTTGAAAAACCTAATAATGAGGCTTTTTCAATACCCATTGCATCCATAAAATCAACAATCAATTTTGAAAAATCATCAATGGTATAATCAATTTCGGGTTTTGAAGAAAAACCGTGACCTAAAAGGTCAATAGATATAACGTGGCAATGTTCAGATAATACTCTGACGTTTTTTCTGAAAGTATACATTGCTTGTCCGATGCCGTGAATTAATATAACTGTATCGCCTTGACCTTCTTCGAAATATCGGATAGAATTACCGCCTATATCAATATACTGTCCGGTCTTTTTTCGTATTTCTGTATTTTCACTCATAGTGTTAACCTCTCAATTTTATGTTGTTGGTGTAATCAGGTTAGTTGATGGGGCACTAATGTTATCAGAAGGAGTTGTATAAAAAAATTCTTTTTCAGGTACCAGGAATTTTTTCTGTAGATAGCCCTCCATACCGCCGACGGTTTGAACCATAACCCATTCATCGTTGTAATTTGAAAGAATTGTCAATTGTGTGCCGTTTGCAAGACCGGCAAGAACAGTTGAAGTTGTGCTCGCTTTATTTCTTAACCTTAAAGTGCTTTTCTGGTCAGAAAGTTTTATTCTGTATATTGAACCAATCTGAAAAGGTATTTCAGGTTCAGGAGTAACGACGTTTAACGGTGGAACTTGTGTCTCGGTAGGTTCATCTGATGGAACAGGAGTTTCGTCAGGTAACGTTGAAGGATCAAATTCTTCTTCGATTGAAGGATGTAATAAGTTAGGATCGTCAGGGATTAATGCGTTGGGGTCGTCCTTAAGAGTTTCTTCAGGGTCCGGATATACCATTTTTGCGTGAACAATAATTCTTGATTTGCCTGATCTATCACAAGTTGAAAGTGTCAGGATTCTGTCGTAAGGAGTAAATATTACGTTTGAATCTTTGTAAATACCGCGGTTGTTTGTTTGATTGCACCAGTTTATAAAAGAGGTATTACTATCAAAATCAACGTAAAGGTAGATGTTGGACGGTGTTGTTTTATAAACACTGTAAATTTCATAGCGATACGTTCCATAAAGTGTATCAAGGAAAACGTATTTGTGTGAATCATAGTAAGAACGTGTACCCTCAAGATAATTGTTAAGTGTTGCAAACATTGTTCCGTCACGCATATTATGACCGTGAAGAATAATATTACGTGAAATGGGATTTATACTGCATGCATCAGACATAAATAAAGTGCCTGAAGTTGACGGAGTTCCGTCATAACTATGTGTTAAATAATAATTCTTTTTACCGTTTTCCTGGGCGATGGGGTAGTTAATACCCATACCATACATATAAACCCATGCAACAATATCGCTGTTTACTGATTCATTAAGCGACCAGAGAATCGACTGCTTGTTAGTGTAACCAAGGGCGCGTTCAAATTCAGTAGTGCCTAACATATCAGAAGGCTTCATTTGGTTTGTTTCAGTTAACGGTGAAAGTAAAAGTGGGTCAAAACCATCAGAACCTGTGGTGGAGTATGCACTTGACCAATCAACTTTTATTGGGTCATATGTATCAAGACTTGGGTCATCAATGGAACCTCTGTTTGCAAGCTCACCGTATTTTGAATCGGCAAGAATTTCACTTATACGTTTATCAAAAATGCTGAAACTACATATTGCAATAATAACAACAAGTACGATAGGAACTGTTCTGAAAATTATTGCACGAATCAAATTTGAGTCAGCACGTTTTTTTCTTTTGATTTTTATCGGCTTATATTCGCTCATTAAAAAACCTCCATATTTAATTTCTAATGATATTATACTACAAAATTAAAAATTTTGCACTATATATTTTTGGTATTGACAAAATATATTATATAATAAATATAAATCTATTGCAAGATATAGTTTTTTGAGTTAAAATATAGTAAAAAATAGCAAAAAGGTAGAGTATATGAACGATAAACTTTTTAAAACTCTTGAATTTGATAAAATAAAAGACCTTTTAAAGAAAAATGCCGTTTCGCAAAAAGGCAAAGGAATAATTGAAAAACTTACACCGTCTGTTGATGTTTTTGAAGTTAAAAGTCTTTTGGCTGAAACAGATAATGCCGTTAAGTGCATGGAAACGCAGGCATCACCGATTCATAGGTATAATGACGTTGATTCTGTTTTAGCGCGTTTGCGTATTGAAGCCACCTTATCTATGTCGGAATTACTTGATATGGCACTTTTTCTTAAAGCAGTAAGGGAAGCACGACGCGGTATTGCAGAAAGTAATCAAGAAAATTCTTTAACTGACCTTGCGCGTCTGCTTGTTCCGATGAAAGATATTGAAGAGGAAATTTTTGCAGATATTTTAAGCGCAGATGAAATTGCTGATTCGGCAAGTGCACGTTTGACGTCGATAAGAAGGCAAATTCGTCAACAAAATGAAAGTATTAAGGACAGGCTCAACAGTCTTGTGAGAAGTCTTGATAAAGACGGAGTATTGCAGGAAGGCATTATAACTTTGAGAAATGACCGCTACGTACTTCCGGTTGTTGCGGCGCATAAAGGCAGAGTTCCGGGAATTGTCCACGACCAATCAGCAAGTGGTGCAACACTTTTTATTGAACCGATGATGGTTGTTGAAATAAATAACACAATCCGTCAGTTAAAGCTTGATGAACGTGACGAAATAGTAAGAATTTTAGAGACTTTTTCAAAAGAATTGTATCTTAATTATAAAAATCTTGAAAGCAATAATGAAATTCTTGCCCGACTTGACGTTATCTTTGCAAAAGCAAAATTAAGCAGAGAAATGAATGGTATAAGTCCTGTAATCAATGAAAAAGGATATATTAATATTATAAACGGCAGGCATCCGCTAATTGAGAAAAATAAAGTTGTGCCAATCAGCCTTTGGCTTGGCAAAGAGTTTACGCAACTTCTCATTACAGGTCCTAATACAGGTGGAAAAACAGTTTCGTTAAAAACTGTTGGATTGTTTGCGCTTATGACACAGGCGGGCTTGCACATTCCTTGCGATGAAAAGTCGCAGATGCCTGTATTTGACAACGTTTTTGCCGATATAGGTGATGAACAGAGTATTCAGCAAAGTTTAAGTACTTTTTCATCTCATATGAAAAATATTGCAAAAATTTTAAATCAGATTACTGAAAAATCATTAGTGCTTTTTGATGAACTTGGTGCAGGAACGGACCCTGCGGAAGGTGCAGCTCTTGCAATGAGTATTCTTGAAGAATTACGAAGAAGACGAATTCGCACTATCGTTACATCGCACTATGCCGAGCTTAAAGCCTATTCACTTTCTCACGGCGGCGCAGAAAATGCTTCCGTTGAGTTTGACGTTCAATCGTTAAAACCTACCTACAAACTTATGGTAGGCGTGCCCGGTAACAGTAATGCGTTTTTGATTTCACAAAAATTAGGACTTGAAAAGCACTTAATTGACAGAGCACGTAGTTATGTGAACGAAGATTCGCGTAAGCTTGATAAAGTGCTCACAAATGCTGAAGAATATCGCGCATCAGCACAGGCAACGCATAGTGAAGCAGAAAGTCTTAAACAAGAAATCGCAAAGCTTAAACGCAAAATAGAAAAAGAAGAAAAGGCTATTGAAAAAGAGCGCGAAAAACTTCTAAAAGATGCCACCCGCGAAGCAGAGAAGATTAAGGAAAACGCTTTAAAAGAAACTGAAAAAATAATTGATGAATTAAAAGAATTAAGTAAAAACAATGATGCTTCTGCTATTTTTAAAGCAAGAGAATTAAAGAAGAAGTTGAATGTTAAAAAAGGCGAAAATTATTTAAGCGAGCCTGTAGCAGGTGAAGCAATTACTGAATTTATTGTAGGTATGGACGTGTACGTTTCAAGCCTTGAAAAAGACGGCATACTTGTAACACTTCCTAATTCAAAAGGAAAGGCAACGGTTTCAATAGGTATAATTCAGACTGAAATTGACGTTAAGTATCTTACTTATCCCAAAAATAAAAAGAAAGAGCCTGTAACTTCGGGTATAACTGTTTCAAGGGCGCATAGCAATGTGCCGATGTCTCTTGATGTACGTGGTCAGCTTTCAGATGAAGCGGTAATTAATGTTGATATGTATCTTGACCTTGCTTACGGCAGAAATTTAGGGACGGTAACAATAATTCACGGCAAGGGGACAGGTGCTTTAAAAAGTGCTATCTGGGAATATTTAAGGCAAAATAAAAAGGTTGCCGCATTCAGATTAGGTGCATATGGCGAAGGCGACGCAGGTGTAACAGTAGTTGAATTAAAAAAATAAAAAAAACTTTGTCAAAAAATGAACTTTTATGTTATAATACAGTTATAAAATAATTTTTTATAAAAATGGGAGGTTTATTATGTTAAATAAAACAAAAATTCTTGTAGTTGATGACGATAAGCACATATCCGAGGTTGTAAAACTTTACCTTGAAAAAGAAGGTTATGAAGTTTACGTTGCAGAAGATGGCGCAGAAGGCGTAAATAAGTTCAAGGCAGTTCAGCCAAAACTTGTTGTTCTTGATATTATGCTTCCTGTAATGGATGGTATGCAGGTATGCAACGAAATCCGTCGTATTGATAATACACCTATCATTATGCTTTCTGCAAAGGGTGAAGTATTTGATAAAGTTCTTCTTCTTGAATTAGGTGCTGATGATTATATGGTTAAACCCTTTGAGCCTAAAGAGCTTATCGCTCGTATCAAAGCTATTTTGAGAAGAAGCTCACAGCGTGAAGAAGTAAGTGAAAACGTTGAGTATAAAGAACTTGTTATTAACATTACTGACTATACAGTTACTTATAAGGATGCAAAAATAGAAATGCCACCTAAAGAAATTGAACTTCTTTATTATCTTGCATCACATCCCAAAAAAGTTTTTACACGTCAGCAGCTTCTTGAACAGGTATGGGGCTTTGAATATTATGGCGATTCCCGTACAGTTGACGTTCATATTAAGCGTATTCGTGAAAAGGTTGGCGGAAACGACCAATGGAATATTAAAACGGTATGGGGCATTGGTTATAAGTTTGAGGTAAACGAGGAATGATTTTCAAATCCCTTAGGGTAAAACTCGTAACTATATATCTTTTAATAGTTGTTCTGTTTATTTTTGTTTTAGGCGCAACGCTTACACTTTCTTTCAGAAATCATCTTACAGAAATGCGCGAAAAAAGCGTTATCGAATGTGCAAAACAAATTACACAGATGTATGCAGATGGTTCTTTAGCAGTTGTTGATATTGAAAACGGACAAACTATTCCCGTTTTAATGACAACTGCGAAAGACTTTGATGCCACTATTCAAATAGCAAATACAACGTCGCGCCGTCTTAATTATAATATGGATTCGGAAAAATTGACCGTATATGAAAAAGACGAGTATGTAAGCGATGAAATATACGATACCGTTTACCAGAATAAAGAGGTATTCGTTCGTTCAAATTATTATAATGAGGATATGGGTAAAAAAGTTTCTACAATAGCATATCCGATGATTCATCCCAATTCAAACGACAGACCTTGGGCGATACTTATAATAAACTCATCTCTTGATACTGTAAATGAAACGTATTCAAAAATTGTAAAAAATCTTTGGCTTCCTGCAATTGTAATATTTTTAGCAGGCTTTGTGATGATTTATATTCTTGTTAACAGTATTGTTGCACGTGTTCATAAGCTTAATAATGCAACACAAGCAATCGCCAAAGGCAATTTTGAAATTGACGTTGTCGTGAAAGGTGAGGACGAAATTTCTCAACTTTCTGCCGCATTTAACAAAATGGCGCAGGATTTAAAAATAAGCGATGCTTCAAAGCGTGATTTCGTTTCTAATGCGGCGCACGAACTTCGTTCACCAATGACAAGCATAAATGGCTTCGTTGAAGGTATGCTGGAAGTCGGAGGCCAAGCG
>JAZROC010000245.1:0-6848 GCA_045648525.1 Clostridia bacterium | reverse complement strand
TGAATTCTTTCGAAATCAGGACCCTGCCAATGGGTATCGCCAAGCCAGAAGAAAGGCGTGCCGTCTTCATAAAGGAAGTATCTTGTATCCTTTTCTAATTTTACCCAACCGTGCTTATCAAGGTCGTGACGCATTTCGTTTTCCAAGCACGTAACGGTACCTTCTACGTTATTAAGACCATCATCACTTGACACAGTCTTAAAAGTCCATACGCCCTCTTTGGTCGGTGCGAAACGGATACACCACTCATCTCCGCCCTTCCAGAAGCCTAACTGACGGATAACCGTGCCGTCGGTAAAGGTGAAGTCTGCATAAACCTCAGTTTCCTTAAAGGGATTATCATACTGCTTTTTAGCGGTAAGGGAAATGTTAACCCTTTGATATTTGGGAATATTGTAATTTTCCATAGTGAAAATCTCCTTTTAATATTGTAAAAATTATACCATACCAAAATTTTATTTGCAAGATAAAAAACGAAAAACTCAACTAAATATGTAAAAATCTCGCAAAAAGACAAATCAAACACACAAATTGCTATTGAATTTGAAAATAATTAGGTGTATAATAGAAGAAAATAAAGAGGAGTGATTATTTATGATAGTAAAAACACCGCCTATGGGCTGGAATACCTGGAACACTTTTGGTGGCAATATTAACGAACAACTTATTAAAGAAACTGCTGACGTGCTTGTTTCTTCAGGGTTAAAGGATTTAGGTTATAATTATCTTGTAATTGACGATTGCTGGGCATTAAAGGAAAGAGACGAAAATGGCAGACTTCAGGCTGACCCTGAAAAGTTCCCAAGCGGAATGAAAGCTTTGGCAGACTACGTTCATTCAAAAGGCTTGAAATTCGGTATGTATTCCTGCTGTGGTACTTTAACCTGCGCAGGCTATCCTTCAAGCTATCAGTATGAGTTCATTGATGCCGAAACCTTCGCTTCATGGGACGTTGATTTCTTAAAATACGACCATTGCTTTAAGCCAACTGAAGCATCAAGCGCATATTTATATCGCAAAATGGGCATTGCTCTTGAAAATGCGGGCAGAGATATTTTATTTTCTGCTTGCTCGTGGGGTGTAAACGAAACACACAAGTGGATAAAGACAACGGGCGCAAATATGTGGCGCACAACCGGCGATATTTTTGATTCCTGGGAAAGCATTAAAGACCTTTACAGCAAAAACAAGGAAATTCTTCCTTATTCAGCAATGGATTGCTTTGGCGATATGGATATGCTTGTTGTTGGTATGCACGGCAAGGGCAACGTAGGTCTTTCAGGTTGCTCTAAAGAAGAATATCGCACACATTATTCCATCTGGGCAATGTTCAATTCACCTTTGATGATTGGTTGCGATATTCGCTCAATGGATGATGATGCCAAGGAAATTTTAATGAATAAAGACGTTATTGCCATCAATCAGGATCCACAATGCGCACAGCCTTATGAATATGGCTATGATGCCTGGGTTAAACATCTTGGAAACGGTGATTTTGCAGTATTGTTTGCTAATATGTGGGATAAAGACAGACAGATGTCATTAAATATTGCGGACGTGGGTATTGATTTATCAACGGGTAAAAAAGTGCTCGTAAAAGACCTTTGGACAGGCGAAGAATTTATAGCCAAAAACGGTGTAATTGTTAATCGTAGCGTTGAAGCTCACGGTTCAAAATTATACAGATGTAAAGTAATAGAATAAAAAGGAGAAAAACTATGTTTTTAAAAACACCGCCTATGGGCTGGAATACGTGGAATACCTTTGGTCATGATATTGATGAAAAACTTGTAATGGAAACTGCTGACGTGCTGGTTTCTTCAGGATTAAAGGATTTAGGCTACAACTACCTTGTTATTGACGATTGGTGGTCGTTAAAACAGCGCGACGAAAACGGCAGACTTCAGCCTGACCCTGAAAAATTCCCAAGAGGAATGAAGGTCATTGCTGATTATATACATTCAAAAGGCCTTAAGTTTGGTATGTATTCCTGCTGTGGTACACTTACCTGCGGTGGCTTTCCCGCCTCTTACGATTATGAGTTTATTGATGCCCAGACTTTTGCTTCTTGGGACGTTGACTTTTTAAAATACGATTATTGCTTTAAGCCCATAAAGGCAGAAAGTGCGCTTTTGTATCGCAAAATGGGTCTTGCGCTTCAACACACCGGCAGGGATATTCTTTACTCTGCTTGCTCTTGGGGTATGGACGATTCGTATAAATGGATAAAGTCAACGGGCGCACATATGTGGCGAACAACCCACGATATTAATGATTCGTGGGAGCGCATAAAAGAACTTTACGTGCAGAACAAGGAAATTATTCCTTACAATGCTCCTAACTGCTTTGGCGATATGGATATGCTTGTTGTTGGTATGCACGGCAAAGGTCTTGCGGGCCTTAAAGGTTGCACTAACGAGGAATACCGCACACATTTCTCAATCTGGTCAATGCTTAATTCGCCTCTTATGATTGGTTGCGATATTCGCGCAATGGATGACGATACAAAAGAAATTTTAATGAATAAGGACGTTATTGCCATTAATCAGGATGAACTTGGCGCACAACCTTACGAATACGGTTGCGATACGTGGATAAAGCATCTTGATAACGGTGATATTGCAATTTTAATGGTAAATCTTTCTGAAAAAGATGGCAGAGAAATGATTCTTGAAATTTCGGATATCGGTATTGATTTGGCAACAAAGAAAAATCTGCTTATGAAAAATCTCTGGACAAAAGAGGAAAAGGTTGTTGTTAACGGCACTATCAACGAAAAAGTTGATGCTCACGGTTGCCTGTTTTTAAGGTGCAAAATAATTGATGGATAAGTGTATTAAATGCTTTAAAGAGCTTTCTAATGATGAAATCGGGTTAACCAAAAAACTTATTAACCGCGGCGCAACGGAATTTATGTGTATTGATTGCCTTGCGGATAAATTCAAGGTTACACCTGAAAGACTTCAGGAAAAAATAAAAGAATTTAAGGAACACGGTTGTTTGCTCTTTGCCTCGGATTAATCAAAAATTTAATAAAACTTATAAAAACCCTGCAAAAATTTTTTTGCAGGGTTTTTGTGTTAATTTTAATTTATTGTTGGGAGTCGTCTTCTAAATTGTCTAATGCATATTGGCAACATTGCTGAACCAAGTTGTTTAAAGAAACATCTTTTTGTTGTGCAACAAACTCTAATTGCTTAATTAAATCCACAGGCAAGCGAAAGGTTTTATTGACCATCTCAATTTTTTTGACATTGAACATTTTTATCCCCCAATCAATAAGTGTATATTATAATGTAATATTATACGCAAATTATTTCGGGATATAAATACCTTATTTTTGCACTAAAAAAAGCAGTGTAAAATACACTTGACAATGAAAGTGCAATGTGCTAAAATTACCTTACCATTGGTATATAAGTGGTAAAATAATTTATAGAGAAGGAGAGAACTTATGAAAAGATTTTTAAGTCTTATTCTTGCGTTATCAATGATTATTTCTTGCGTAAGCATGGTATCATTCGTTGCTAATGCAGAAGGCGAAACAATTGTTGGTGTAACATTTACCGCTGCAACAGATATTCCTGCAAAGACAAATGTTTACGCTAACAGAAATGCAGGCTTTAAAGCCACAGATGCTGTTGAAGGTTTTATTACTAAATCATACAGAGTATTTAACCCCAACAGCTACGAAATCACTTTGGCTATCTATTGTCAGGGTGGTAGCGATGGCTGGGTTACGTTAACTACTAGCGTAGAAGGTGCAGCCATTAACGTTACAAAAACAATTGCCGCAAAAAGTATTGAAACCTTTACACTTAAGGTTCCCGTTGTAGACGGAGTTCTTCCTCTTAAGGACGGCACAACACAGGAAATTGAAAAAATCAACCTTCGCTTAGATATTGCAAGATCAAACCCAAGCATCATTAAGCAGGGCGATAGCTTCTTTGTTGAAGCAGCTGAAGGTGATACTGTTCATTCAATGAACCATAGTAAGGTTAATAACGTAACGGCATTGACCCGTGCAAGCGTAACTGAGTATCCTGATATGACGAAAACTCTTGGTGACGGTACCCTTGAATCAGGTAATACATTAGGTTGGGGCAACATTCACGGCGGTTCATTCTCAATCGTTGCTGACCCCGATGATGCAAACAAAAAAGTTGCAAAGTCAACAAACAGTGGCGAATTTCACTCAATCTTCTATGATTTTGGTCCCGCAATCTTTGACGATGCTGAACAGTTCTATTTCGGTAATGGCGCAGGCTACTATGAGTTATCCTTCAGATATAGAGCAGAAAGCCTTGAAGGTTATGACGGTAACGCTACATTTAGCGTTCAGTTAAACTCAAGGTGCCATCATCAAAAAGCTGCCGTTGAAACAGTGCTTGGCACTGGTGCTTATGCATCTGATACTTACTATGGTATCGGTTCAGTTACAATGACTGAAGAATGGCAGACATATTCACGTCGTATTGAAGTAACAGAAAACTTTTATAATATGATTAAGGCATTACGCTATTCAACAATTGATAAAGCAACACTTGCATATCAGCTTGGTCTTAGATTAGATGGTAGCGGTAGCGCTCGTGCATTTGGTAGCCAGAGATTTAATTATCTTATTGATGACGTTGAATTCAAATACACACCTCTCAATGGTATGCTGTTTGAAATCACAACACCCGGTACAGCAGGCTATCCCCTTTTCAGAGGAGCAGCAGGCTTAACTCAGGATATGGCTGATGAAAATAATGTTCTTAAAGCAACCTTTGATATTTATAACATGGGTGAAAATAATTGCTCACTTGAATTAACGTATCAGGCAGTTAATGCATGGACTTCTTTCGAAGGCAGTAGCGCTTCTAACATTACTGTAGCACCCGGATATAAAACGTCTGCTACAATTAATATGCTTACTGATGGTAACGGCAACCTTGTTAAAAAGGATGGTACCGTTATCGATGAAATTAAGGATGCATATGCTCGTTTGAATTTTGGAAAGTCATCATCAACAGTAGCACAGAAAATACTTATCGTTCCTACTAACGAAGTAGCTGAAGCAATCTATAATGTTAAATATGATGGCGCAGGTGGTTTCAAAGATGGTACAGCTGTTTGTGATAAGTATTTTGGTGAGCTTCCTGCTTATGGAACTCCCACACCTGAAGTTACACCTGAACCTACACCTGAACCCACACCCGTAGTTACACCTGAACCTACACCCGTAATTACACCCGAACCTACACCTGCTCCTACACCTACGGCATCACCTATCGTTTTTGCTAACGGTAATGCTGAAGAAGGTATGAACGGCTGGTGGAGCTTTAACGATGGCGATAAGACGGGTACTGTAACTCGTGTTGAGGGCGGTGCAAACGGAACGGATTATGCTATGAAGTTTGAATCAACTCAAGGTAAATATGATAGTATTGCCTTTGATTTAGCTCCTGCTATTATTAATGATGCTCAGTATGGCTTCTGCGGAGGCGGTGTTGGCATCTATACCGTTTCTTTCTATGCTAAAGCAGAGGAAGGTTATCAGTCTGAGTTTAAACCTTTCCTTAACTCTGAAAAACATCTGGGCTTAGGTCAAACCTACGGAAGTGAAAATAAAGAGACGTTTGCGACTACCTTTGTTGCAAGCGATAATATTGTAATTACTGATGAATGGCAGAAGTTTACGGTTTTATTTACTGTGAGCGAAAATCTGCTTGCACAGCTTAAGGCTATATATGAAAGTGATGATGCTGAAGCAAAAGAAGCATACCAGCTCGTTCTTCGCTTAGAAGGCTTTAAGTATAATTACGGCACAAATCCTGCGCCTTATTATGTTGATGAAATCAATATTACAAAAGGCGTAAATATTGATGATCTTGTTATTGATGAAAGCATTACAGGTATTAAAGCAGTTAAAAAAGTTTACGAACCAGTTAATATCTATTCTACCTCAGGTTTATTTGCTGATGACGTGGTAAACGGTAAGGTAACGAAGACCTTCTATATTACAAATAACAGTAAAACAGAATTGGAAAGCTGCAACGTACAAGCTGCTAAAGTAATTCGTGTTGAAGGAGAAGAATACGGTCAGGCTTTATTTGCGGGCACAACTGAAAAGGTTGATTTATTGCCCGGTGCAACTCGTGCAGTTACGATAAGCTTTGATGTTAATCCCGATGGCACGGTTGATTTAAGATATAAAAACACTACTCAAAAGGTTCCCGTTAAAGAACTTTCATTAATCATTCAGCCCTTCAATAATCAAGATGAATGGGATATAACCGTTTACGGCGATGCAAAGGATATATACTTTATTAACCATTGGTTGAGTTCAAACGTTGGTTCAATGGTTTCAAAGGAATACGTTTATGAGCAGGCTCCTGCAGTTGATACAACTGAGCTTGTATTAAGTCCGGGTTATGCTGGTAAGGTTGAAATTATCGAAGAAAACGGCGAAGCATATTACAACGTAACCGGTGTTGATAAAAGCTATAAATCACCTATGATCAGCATTATGGAAGCTGTTAAGAAGGAATTTGCAGAAAATTCCAGCAAAGAAATGCTGAACGTAAAAATTAACTTTACTGTTCGCGCAGACCTTAAAAACGGTGTTGAAGGCTTTATTGCATGGCCTACCGTTCGTGCTAACGGAATGACGGGTATCTCTAACGGTACATCAAACGGCAACGAAGCAATGCTTGATAGATTTAATGCACAGTATACAGGCACAAGTTTTGTTTGTCATGTTGATAAGGCAGACAATGATACTAATGCGATTGATATATTCACAAGACTTTATAACAGTAAAAAAATTACCATTACAGAAGAGTGGCAGGAGCTTTCAACTTGGG
>JAZROC010000244.1:0-4188 GCA_045648525.1 Clostridia bacterium | reverse complement strand
CCCTCAAAGCATTGGATATGCTTGGGATGATAGCAACCCCCGTATTCAATTAGAGCCTATCGGCACACGAGGATATATTGAACTGCATCCAGTAAAAAGTATTTAACCAATTCCAATTTATCGAATAAATGATATTTGTTTAGAAAACGGATGTGTAGAAAATCTGCACATCCGTTTAGCTATCTTTTTTTGCACTTTTTTATGTGTTTTTCTTCCAAAATGAATAGTTAAAGGAAAGAAAGCCACATTTACTTTTTTTTATAGCTATGGTATAATTTATAATGGTGATTATAGAAATGAGCGAAAATAAAAGCGTGCACTTTGAAAAATATCCTAAAATAAAAAAATACGTAGATATTTATCACCCTGATACTCAGGGCCCGCTTGATATTGCCGAACTTCTTTTGGGCGGTGAAATGTTTTATGAAATGTACGATGATCCTGATTTTGTTCATTCTGTATTAAAACTTATTACAGATACGTATAAAGCATTTCTTGATAAATGGTACACTATAATCCCTAAAAATGAAGGACTTTCTACTCATTGGACGCTTATGTACAGAGGTAATATTCTTATCCGCCTTGATAGCGCTATGAATATTTCAACAGAGTTTTATAACGAGTACAGCAAGCCTTACGACAGTGAATTGTTCAAGTATTTTAATGGTGGGTGTATTCATTTTTGTGGCAGGGGAGATCACTATATTGATTCTCTTTGTGAAACTGAATATCTTTACGGTATAAATATGTCACAGCCTGAGCTTAATGATATGGGCAAAATATTAGGTGCGTTGGAAAAGTATGATAAGAAAACATTTGCTCTGCCAAATGCTGAAAAATATGTAAATGAAATAAAAGTAAAAAGAGGCGTTGTCAATGGATAAGCAGGAGATATTTGAAAAATTGACGTTGCTTTCCGTAGAAGCGGGGGCATTTAAATCAAATATAATATCTGCCAAAAATATTGAGATGAACAGATCTTTTCGCGATGTGTGTGCAACCAATGCCTGCGGAATGTACGGCAAATGCTATATGTGCCCGCCTGACATTGGTGATATAGAGGCTCTTATGTCGGAAATAAAGAAATACGATTACGCACTTGTATATCAAACCGTTACCGAACTTGAAGACAGTTTTGATTTTGAAGGTATGATGGAAGCCAAAAAGAAATTTTATTCGTTGGCACAAAAAATTCGCAAAGTGTTTTTTGATATGAATATATTAAACACTTTACATCTTGGTGCGGGCGGTTGCGGTGTTTGCCAAAAGTGTGCAAAGGTTGATAATGAGCCTTGCAGGTTTCCGGAAAAAGCATTATCTTCTCTTGAAGCGTACGGTGTGAACGTCAGCGCAACGGTGAAAAACACGAAAATGAAATATATTAACGGTGCTGATACCGTTACTTACTTTGGTATGGTTTTATTTAAGGAGAATGACTTGTGCCTAAATTAAAAGTAATTCAGAATAATATTGAAAAGGAATTTTCATTTTCTGAAAATACGTTATTAAGTAATTTTTTAACCGAGCACGGATACTACGTGCCTCATCTCTGTGGCGGAATGGGTAACTGTAAAAAGTGTCAGGTTGTTTTAAACGGAGAAACGGTTTTAGCGTGCCGTCACTATCTTAACGAGGACGGAACTTTGGTTTTGTCTGATAAAGAGGAGATTTCTTCTGTGTCAGGCGGAGTTGAAAGCGGAAAAATAACGAAAAATCTCTGTCTTTGTCTTGATATGGGTACTACGACGCTTGCCCTTTCCCTTGTTTCTCTTGATGAATTTTCTATAATTAAAACGGTTACTTCGTCAAATCCGCAACGTGTATTCGGTGCTGACGTTATTTCACGTATTGATTATTGCACAAAAAACGGGACAGAGCAATTACAAACTGTAGTTATTGATGAAATACAGAAAATGATTGATAATCTGCTTGACTCCTTTTGTATAGAAAAAGTTGAAAAAATGTACGTTGCAGGCAACACAACTATGTTGCATCTTTTCTTTGGCGTTGATTGCTCTTCCTTGGGTGTAAGTCCTTACACACCTGTCTTTTTAAAAGAAAAAAGTTGCGATGCAACAGAAATTAATCTTAAAAAAATAGATAAAGTTATTTCTCTGCCGGGCATATCGGCTTTTGTAGGTGCGGATATTGTTGCGGGCATAAACTATGTGGGAATGGCTGATGAAAAATACAGAATTTTGCTTGATTTAGGAACCAATGCCGAAATTGCGTTATATTCAAAGGATAAAATCCTTTGTACTGCCGCGGCGGCAGGACCTTGCTTTGAAGGTGCAAACATTTCTTCAGGAATGAGTGCTACCGAAGGCGCAATTTATGCTTATTCTGCTGATGGCACTTATGAAATTATAGGCAAAAGCAAAGCAAAAGGTCTGTGCGCAACGGGACTCATTGACGTTATAAAGGTTAACGTTGAAAATGGCGAAATTGATGAAAGCGGGTATCTTGAAAATGACCCCATATATATTTCCCAAAACGTTTCACTTACAGGAGAGGATATCCGCGAATTTCAACTTGCGAAATCAGCAATACGCGCGGCAATGGAATGTCTTATAAAAAAAGCGGGTATTGAATTTTCTCAAATTGAAGGTTTGTACGTTGCAGGCGGATTTTCTCAAAACCTTAACGTTGAAAATGCGGCTTATTTGGGGTTAATACCAAAGGAACTTAAAAATAAATTTTTGGGCATAAACAATGCAAGCCTTTTAGGTACGGTAAAATACGCTTGCGCAAAAGATAAAAACTTATCCTTTGTCAAAAATGCTGAATATGTTAATCTTTCAAGTGATTCACTTTTTTCAACTTTGTTTATGGAATATATGATGTTTTAGGAGTGATATTATGGCGTCTTTTGATTTTGAAAATTATTGTAAAAAAGTGCGCGGTTGCTTTGTGGGCAAATGTGTTGGCGGCACTCTTGGTATGAAATACGAGGGAAATCTTAATTATAATTGCGTTACATACTATAATCCCGTGCCAACGGAAATGATTCCCAATGACGACCTTGATCTTCAGGTTGTAAATCTTGAAACAGTTTTGCGCGCAGGTCTGCCCGTTTCAAGATACTATCTTGGCGAAATATGGAAGTATCATATTGCAGATTTCTCGCCTGATGAATACGCAGTTGGCGTAAGCAATTATAAGCTTAAAATGAACGCACCCTTAAGCGGAATTTACAGAAATAAGTTTTATGCAGGTATGGGCGCGGCTATCAGAAGTGAGCTTTGGGCTTGTATGGCACCTGCTAATCCTGAATTAGCGGCAAAATTTGCCCGTGAAGATGCTTGTAGTGACCATTATTCCGACGGCATCTATGCAGAAATGTTTCTTGCGGCGGTAGAAAGTGCCGCCTTTGTAGAAAATGATTTAATTAAATTGGTTGATATCGGTATGCAGTATATACCTGATGGAAACAAACTTAAAAACGCTTTCTGCGACGTGATAAAATGGTATAATGAAAGCAAAGATATTCTTTTCGTGCGCGAAAAAGTCCTTGAAAAGTATTTTTGTGAAAACTGGACGGACGTTACAATTAACCTTTCCTTTATATTATTATCGCTGTTAAGCTGTGAAAACAGTTTTGATAAGGCAATCTGCACTGCGGCAAGTCTTGGCTATGATGCCGACTGTACTGCGGCAACGGTAGGTTCAATTTTCGGTATAATGGACCCTGACGGCATTGGCAGTAAGTGGACGATGCCTATCGGTGACAAGGTGCTTTTAAGCAACGGTGTTATTAATATGCACGAACCCGTTTCCATTGATGATTTCTGCGATAATATTATTTTCGTTGCAGGTGAGGTTGAAAAGTATTATGAAACTGGTGTTTCTTTGTCTGTACCTCAAAACTTTAAAAATTTAACTATTGCTTCACCTTGGACGAAAAATTGGCAGGAAGTATATAATTGGCAAGAAAATTTAAAGGAATCGGTACTCCTTGTTAAGCCGTTTAACGTTACTCTTACTTACCCCGAAACAGTTGCTTGTTTTCCTGAAACAAAGAATAATTTTATTTTAAAAATAGTAAATACTGCGGAAAAGAAAATTGAGGGCAAGGTTTCATTCAGTATGCCTATGGGCTTTAAGGTTGAAGCAGAAAATACTGAAATTTCCCTTGAAATTGGCGAAAGTGCTCAAATACCTTTTAACGTTTCAATTCTTTCCCTTAAA
>JAZROC010000243.1:0-9340 GCA_045648525.1 Clostridia bacterium | reverse complement strand
GATCCGACTTTCCATATGCATTACCTTTTGGATATACAGGCTATAAGGACACAGATTTCTAAGAGACCAATTAATAAAAGGGCGCCCCAAAGAGGTAATTCCATTTTTATAGCCGTAGGAATTATAAACAGAAGAACACCTAACGAAGCCACACCAAAAAATTTCCAATTCATATTCATAAAGATAACTCCTTTTTTGTGAATTAATCACTAAATAACATTAAAAGACCCATGGCAGCAGATATTACAATTATTGCTATGAAGAGCGTGATTTCCTTCTTTTTTGCTTCAGCGGATGCTCTTTTACTTGCTTGAGTTTGCTGTTCGGGTGTCATTGCGCGCCAATTGGCGTTTGCGTCGGCATAAGAATTGAGCATATTTAATATTTTTCCGTTAACTTCCATTAGACTTTCACCCCCGGAATACCAAGTAACTTGTACGTTATAGTATGTTTTTACAGGTGTGATAGAAAGGATTAAGTCAGCTTTGTTTATGCTGCCAACAACGGATACAGACTTGATATCACTGTGTACGTTTTCAATATCTCCGATAGAAAAACCGACATCATCATTATTTGTAATATAGCATCCGGAATATTTTCCGGATAAGACTTTTCCTGGGAACAACATTTGTAATTTACCTCCTTTTTTTGATATTATACTGCAATTTGCGGTAAAAGTCAATACCGCATTTTGTTGTATGATATAATTTTTTTGAGGTGATAGCATTGTATCGGCGTATAAGAGATTTACGTGAGGATCATGACCTTACTCAAAAAGAGATGGCAAAAAAATTAAACTGCTCACAGCAGGTGTATAGCAATTATGAACTGGGGCAACGTGATATTCCTACAGATATTTTAATAAAATTATCAGGAATATATAATGTTTCCGTTGATTATATTCTTAATATTACGGATAATCCGAATATAAATAAATAACCGAGCCTTTTTTGAAAGGGCTCGGTTGATTTTTTATTTAAAGAAAGTAATCATTCCCACAATGAAAATAACAAGAATCATTACGGGAAGAACGTAGGTCATATATCCGCGCATCCAATTTTTGATTTTCGCGCCCTTGCCTGTGTTGGCTTCTTCCTTGAATTTATCCCAGCCCCAGCCGTAACGAATGGTGCAGAAAATAACAAAGGTAAGTGAACCTAAAGGCAATAAGATGTTACTTACAAGGAAATCTTCAAGGTCCATAATATTGCTGCCTTCGCCAAAGGGAGTTATGCCTGATAACAGGTTAAAGCCGAAAATGCAGGGTAAGCACAAAACAAGCATCAAACCGCAGTTAACAAGGCAGGCTTTCTTTCTTGAAATATTAAACATATCCATTGTGCAGGCGATAATATTTTCAAAAACTGCAAATACGGTTGAAAGTGCCGCAAAGGACATAAATACAAAGAACAAGCTTCCCCATAACTGACCTAAAGGCAGATTGTTGAAAATGTTGGGCAAAGTTTTAAAGATAAGAGGCGGTCCGCTGTCGGGCTCAACACCGTAAGCAAAGCAGGCGGGGAAGATAATAAGACCTGACGTAATTGCAACGAAAGTATCTAAAAGCGAAACGTTAATTGCTTCACCTAAAAGTGAACGGTCCTTGTTTAAGTAACTTCCGAAAATTGCCATTGAGCCAATACCTAACGAAAGGGTAAAGAATGCCTGATTCATTGCGCCGACAACAACGTCAAAGAAACCTCTTACAAGGTTGCCGTTGCCAACTTCGCGGATGCTGTCAAGACTGGGAAGAAGATAGAATTTAAGTCCATCACTTCCGCCATCAAGGAAAATGCTGTTTATGGCAAGCACAACCATAATTACTAAAAGGGCGGTCATCATAATTTTTGTTATGCGCTCAAGTCCTTTCTGCAAAGAAAATGAGCATACGATAAAGCCGATAATTATGGTTATAAAGGTGAAAATAAGCATAACGGGGGCATTGCCCATAAGTGAATCGTAATGCGCAGAAACACCTGAAGCATCAAGACCGTTCATTTTACCGAAAGCGGTGGAAACGAAATAATAAAGCATCCATCCGCAAACGGAGGTATAGAACATCATTAAAATATAGTTACCGATAACGGCAAGCCAACCGTGAATATGCCATTTGTGACCGGGCTTTTCCAGTTGCTGATACATTTTTACGGGACTCTTTTGTGCCGCACGACCTAAAGAAAATTCCATTGTTAAAACGGGCACACCCATAACAAGCAGGAAAAACAGATAAATTAAAACGAAAATTCCGCCACCGTACTGTCCTGCCATATAAGGAAACTTCCAAACGTTTCCGATTCCTATTGCGCAGCCTGCACTTAAAAGGATAAAGCCAAGTCTGCTACCAAGTTTCTCTCGCATGATTTTTTCTCCGATTAAAAAATTTAACGGATATATAATATATTATAAAAGTAAAAAAGTCAAACAAAAAGAATATTCTCATTTTAATGTATTGACTTTTGAATTTTTGTTTTATATAATATACCCATCACAAAAAAGGAGAATTTTTATGGAATTTAAAGCAAAAATATTATCTTCTCTTGAAAAGTGCTTTCTTGATGAAACTTTAGATAAATTTACGGAAATAACCGAAGAAAAAGTATTTAAAAATCAAAAGTATTCTTTCCAGATAGCCTTTGAAACGCCTAACGACAAAGTCTATTTTGTAAAGGCTGAACTCGAAAGCGATTTAAAAGAATACATTTCAATAAAAGAAGTTAAAAATATTCCCTCCGATATGGCGGTTTTCACTCATTCTGACGAAAATCTTTTAAGAAGGGAAACGGGTCTTTATCCCGACCTTTTAAGACCGGGCAACATTACTGCAAAGGGCACTTTAAATGCTTTCTGGTTTACTTTTGAACCTAAAGGTCAGGTTTTAGGAAAGCACGATATAAATGTAAAATTGCTTGATGCGATAACTAACGAGCTTTATGCAGAAAAGGTAATTACCGTTGATATTAAGGACGTTGCGCTTCCCGAGCAGGATATGATTTTCGGTCAATGGCTTCATATCGACTGTATTGCCGATTACTATAACGTTGAGCCTTACTCTGACCGTTTTAATGAAATTTGCGAAAATTTCGTAAAAACTGCAGTTGCAGGCGGTAGAAATATGATGATGGTTCCTCTTTTGACTCCGTCACTCGATATTCATCATTTCGGCTACAGAACGGATATTCAGCTTGTCATCATTCACAAAAACGGTAAAAAATATACTTTTGATTACTCAAGGCTTGATAATTGGCTTGATATGCTTAAACGTAACGGTGTGAAGTATTATGAAGTGTGTCATCTTTTCACACAATGGGGTGCAACAAGCGCACCTGCCGTTATGGCACACGTTGACGGCGAATATAAGCGTATTTTCGGCTGGGATACTGAAGCTTTAAACGATGAATTCAAATCTTTCCTCCGTTATTTTGTAAAATGCTTTATTGACCATATGAAAGAAAGGGGAGAGGACCATAAGTGCCTTTTCCATATTTCCGATGAGCCTATTACAGAGCATATTCCTCAATTCAAGGCGGTTAAGGAAATAGTTGCCGATTTAATTAAGGATTACCGTCATATCGACGCACTTTCGCATTATGAATTCTATGAAATGGGTCTTATCAATACTCCCGTGCCGGGAACGCCTTATATCAAACCCTTTATTGAGAGCAAGGTTCCTGATTTATGGTGCTATTATTGTGGCGGTCAGGCGGAAGGCGTTTCAAACTGTCATTTTGCAATGTCACTTTCAAGAACGCGCTATATCGGTGTTCAGTTCTTTAAATATAACGTTAAAGGCTTCTTGAACTGGGGTTATAACTTCTATAATAACCAGTGGTCCTATGAGCATGTTGACCCCTTCCTTACCTCGACGGGTGAAGGCTTCGTTGCAAGCGGTGATACTTATATGGTATATCCTGCACCCGACGGCACGGCTTGGGAATCCAATCGTTATATGGCTTTTTATGAAGCACTTGAAGACCTTCGCGCAATGAAGCTTTGCGCAAGCCTTTATTCTTATGATGAAGTGGTTAAGGCACTTGAAGAAATTACAGGCGAAATCGTTTTCGATAAATGCGTATGCGATTCGGAAACTATGCTTAAAATCCGTCACACTATTGATAATATGATTTTTGAAAAGTTAGGAAAGTAAGGTGAAAAAAATGGATATTAAATTAATTTCATCACTTGAAAAATGCTTTATTGAAGATTCTATTGAAAAATTTACCGAGTATAAGCAGGCAACCGTCTTCAAAAACGAAAAGTTCGCCTTTCAGGTTGCGTTAAAAAGCGAAAAGCTTACTGAAATGTATGCAAAATATGACATATTTCCTGTAATCGAAAGCGAAATAAAGGATTATATCACTCTTAAGGAGGTTGCATATATTCCTTGCGAAATTCCTGCGATTATAACAAATGACGAGGGTGTTGACAGAGTAAAAGCAGGCATTTTCCCTGACTGGCTAAAGGATATTCACTATCTTGGCATGCTCCGTCTGCCAAGCGAACAGTTAAGAACTTTTATGGTTACCGTTGACCCTGCAGGCAAAATTTCAGGCACTTTTGATATTAAAGTAAAGCTTCTTAAAGGCGTTTACGACAAGGGTGTTAAGGCTACCGACGAAATTATGTGCGAGGATACCTTTACTCTCACCGTAAAAGATGCGCTTTTACCTGAAATGCGCGATAATATCTATCCCGAAATTTCCACAAACATCTTTGCAAGAACCAAGTTTTTTGCAGGTGTTGACGAAATGGCAAGACCTTATGCAAGAACACGTTTAATGGGCGCATATCTCTTTAAATTCGGTTTTTGGGAAAATCTTGATGCAATAAAAATCAATCCTCAATCAAGACATTTTAACGCGTTCCTTGAAATGAAAAACGATCTTTTGGCATATATGCTTTGCGCAAAACTGTATTCATTTGAAGAAACTGTCAAGGCAATGGAAGAGGTTTTAGGCGAAATTGCTCTTGATAAGTGCCTATATAAAGTTGAACAAATGATGGCTTTAAGAAGCAAAATAAATCAAATGATTTTTGATAAGATTTAATGAAAGCAGATGACTTAACGGTCATCTGCTTTAACTTTTTAAAAATTTTTATCTTTTTCAAAAAAACGCTTGACAGAATTAACAATATAAAATATAATTGGCTATGTTAATAACTTGCGAGTGTGCTGGAATTGGCAGACAGGCATGACTAAGGATCATGTGTCAACAGACGTAAGGGTTCAAGTCCCTTCATTCGCACCAAGCTTTAAAGCCTTGTGATTACTGCTTAGTCGGTGGTTGCAGGGCTTTTAAGTTTTTTCAGAAACTATGTTTATGGCGAATATTCGGGACGTCCCTTCATTCGCACCGCGTCAACGCAAAGTCCGCTTGCCACGTTTTCTTTAAAAAGAAAACTCAGGCTTGCTTCCTTGCGTTTCCTTTTTCCCACAAAGGCTTGCCTTTGCGGGACACCCTTGATTAACGCCTTGTGATTACTGCTTAGTCGGTGGTTGCAGGGCTTTATTGTTTTTCTCAAACTAAATTTATGGCGAATACAACAAAAAGTGGCTTTTCAGCCACTTTTTTATCTATGCAGATTTTTCTTTCTTAAAATTTCAAGAACTTCATCGGGGTTATTGCAGGTTATAAGCTCGGTGCCCATTTCGATGCATTTATCTTTCCACCCTCTGTGTGCCGCAACGAAAATATTGTTTGCGCTTTGTGTCCAATAATTCATTATAACAATTCCTTTACTTTTTCGGGGAAATCAAGATAGTTATCAATGGTGATATACGGGAAATCAGATTTATATACTGATTCATCATTACCGCCTAAACCGTAGTCGTCACCGATATACACAACGTTTTCGTGCAAAAGATCATTTTCTTTGCAATAAAAATCAAGGGCGTGAAATTTATCATATGGCTTTGGTGCCATATCAAAGGAGGAAGAACCGCCTACAAACACACAGTAATCGTCAAAAGTGTTAACAACGTCATCGTAAATTTTGCGACGTTTAATTCTGTCAGGGTCGAAGGCAAGTTTGTCTTCTTGCTTGGCTTTTGTGCCTAAAATGGGAAAGGTTACACAACCTGACGGGTGAAACTCAACAGTTTCGCCTGCAAAATTCAAAAAACCGTATTTTTCTCTTAAAAAATTGATTTTTTCAGTAATAAGTTCACGGTTGCAGGGTGCGGTGTTGTCAAAAATAATATCAATAGTTTTTGTTTCGGTGTTATACTTGCCGTACTGCATACCGTAGTTGCCGATAATGTCAATGGGAAATGCTTCCAACTGATTGAAAATGCGCATTACCTGACCTGCGCCCACCATCAAAAGCTTGTATTTTTTTGAAAGTGCAGTAAGAACTTCCCGATGCTTTTCACTTAATGGTGTTTTGTGCTGTGTCAGCGTTCCGTCAAGGTCCATTGCAATAACTTTTATTTTTTCGTACATATTTTTTCTCCAATCGAGTTTGTGTTAATAGTATAAGTCTACAAAATAAGAAAGTCAATAATAAAAGCGACAGAAACAAAATATTCTGCCGCTTGTTTTTACCATTGAACAACAACGTATATCTGCACCTTGTTTTCAGAAATACGAGTTTTATATACCGACTTACCAAAAAGGGTCGTTTTTTGCGAATAAGATTCGGTATATGGCTGAAATTTTATGCTGAATGAATTCAATCCGAGTTTACGCAGTTTTTCAGATACTAACGGAACGATTGCTTTTTCATCAAACCGAGCTTTTAATACACCGACTTCAGAAGAATAAATTTTGCAAAAATCACCATCGTTATCCTGATGAACGTAACCGCGAATTTCTTTGGCAGAGCCGTTTGACTCAAGAACACGTTTTATTTCGGCTTTTATAGCCAGAACGATTTCTTCGGCATTTTTTTCTGCCTGCAATTTTGAATTAAGACTATTTTCTTCAAAAATCTGCCTTTTTGTATCTTCAATAAAATTCATATTAAAACTCCGATTTCTTACATTTCCCGTCTGCCGTCCAGAGCCTTTGCCAAAGTAACCTCGTCAATATATTCAAGGTCACCGCCAATGGGAATACCGTGAGCAATTCTCGTTGTTTTGATGCCGAAAGGTTTTAAAAGTCGGGCAATATAAACGGCAGTTGCATCACCCTCAACGTCAGGGTTAGTTGCAATAATAATTTCGTTTACGTTGTTAAGCCTTGATAAAAGCTCTTTTATGCGGATATCGTCAGGACCAATGCCATCCATTGGCGAAATGGTGCCGTGAAGAACGTGATATACGCCTTTAAACGAGCCCGTTTTTTCCATTGCAATAACGTCGCGCGGGTCTTTAACTACGCAGATAAGAGAGTGGTCACGACGTAAATCACCGCAAACGTCACAAATCTCGCCTTCGCAGAAGTTTCCGCACTCTTTGCAATAATGAATTTTTTCCTTAATATTGCCCAAAGCGTCAATTAACTCTTTAACGTCCTCATCAGGCGCGCTTATAATATGGTAAGCAAGTCTTAAGGCAGTTTTACCGCCAATGCCCGGCAATTTTGAAAAAGCATTTACAAGTTTAGCCAGAGGCTCAATATAAATACTCACTTAAAAAAGACCTCCGCCCATACCGCCGGTAATTCTGCTCATTTTCTGATTTTTAAGCTCTTCAGCTTGTCTTAATGCTTCTTTAACAGCCGCGCAAACGGTATCTTCAAGCATTTCGATATCGTCAGGGTCAACGATTTCAGGGTTAATCTTAATTGATTTAAGCTCGCCCTTACCTGTAACTTTGCAAACTACCATACCGCCGCCTGAAGAAACTTCAAGCTCCTGCTCCTCAAGCTCTTGTTGAGCCTTTTCCATATCTGCCTGCATTTTTTGTGCCTGACGAAGAAGCTGTTGCATATTTGCACCACCGCCAAAACCTCCGCCGGGGAATCCACCTCTACCCATAATAAAAATCCTCCTTTTTTATGAAAACAGGTCAAATGCGGCATTCATAAGATTATTACCGCCCTGTTCAGTTTGTGGTTTTGTGCCGATAACGGTCATAACCTTAAGGTCTTGCCCGCAAACCTCTTTCACGGCAGAGGTTATTTTGTCAATATTCTTGATAATAAGTGCTTCTTTGTTTTTTGCACTTTCAGGAATATAAATATTAAATTTGTCACCGTCAATCATTCCGTCAAAGGAACGTATCATCATATAAAGCGGCAAATCTGCCTGCTTTATTTTAAGTGAGATGGCAGTCCATTGTCCCGATGCACCTGCGCTCTGTTTAGGTGCGCTCTGTTTAGGTGCTTCAGCTTTTTTCTCCTGTTCAGGAGCTTTCCTTGTTTCTTTTTCTTCAACCCACGGCACGTCGTCTGCTTTCTTTGTTTCAACTGCGCTTACCGTAATGCCGTTTTTAACTTTTCCTTCTAAAACTGAAAGCCTGTCCTCAATAGAGGAAAGGTCGCTTTCAAGTTGAGGTGTACAGATGCGTACAACTGCAGTTTCAAGCTGAATTTCGGGGCGCGAATGAAGTTTTATTTCGCTTTCAAGCTTCGATAAAATCTCAATACTGCGTAAAATTCTTTCGCCGTTGGCAGTTTCTGCCTGCTTTTTTAATTTTTCCTGCATTTCAACGGGCAAAGAAGTAATTTCTTCACTTTCAGGGGCATATATACATAACATAATGTCGCGCA
Organism: Clostridia bacterium; assembly: GCA_045648525.1. Classification (GTDB taxonomy): domain Bacteria; phylum Bacillota; class Clostridia; order Christensenellales; family QALW01; genus UMGS1322. The sequence goes on along the minus strand of JAZROC010000243.1, from coordinate 689 downwards.
TATGCTCCATAAGTTCAAGTGCAAAAACACCGATATCCTTGCCTTCGGCTTCAAGCTCGTGACATTTTTCCAATGCGTTTTTAGAATCCGAAGCAATCAATGCATCGGTAAAGGAAAATACAAAACTTCTGTCCGAAATACCAAGAACGTTCATTGCGTTTTCTAAAGTAACTTTGTTTCCGCAATAAGAAAGGCAGACGTCGGCAAGCGAAAGAGCATCACGCATACCGCCCGACGCGCTTTTTGCAATTAAATCAATGGCGCTGTCCTCAAATTCCGCATTGCTTTCTTTTAAAACGTATTTAAGACGGTCAAAAATAACCTTTGAAGAAATTAATCTGAAATCAAAACGCTGGCAACGGCTTAAAATAGTTGCGGGAAGCTTGTGAATTTCCGTCGTTGCAAGAATAAATACCACGTGTTGAGGAGGCTCTTCAAGAGTTTTCAAAAGTGCGTTGAAAGCACCACCTGAAAGCATATGCACCTCGTCTATTATATATACCTTATATTTACCGTACGCGGGGGCGAACACAACTTTATCACGAATATCGCGGATATTGTCAACACCGTTGTTACTTGCGGCGTCGATTTCGATAATATCCATATTGTCATCAGCCATAAATGCCTGACAGGCATCACATTTGGCGCAGGGGTCACCGTTATTGTCAGGGTTTGCGCAGTTAATTGCT
>JAZROC010000242.1:0-6828 GCA_045648525.1 Clostridia bacterium | reverse complement strand
GCTAACCCCAAGAGCCTTCTTTTAGGTGCGGCGGCACAGCTTGGTATTTTCGTTACCTTCTTTATTGCTCGTGCAACCGGATTTACGGGCGCAGAAGCATCAAGTATCGGTATTATCGGTGGTGCTGATGGTCCTACAGCTATTTTAGTTACAAGTAAGCTTGCACCTCATCTTCTTGCGGCTATCGCAGTTGCGGCATATTCATATATGGCACTTGTTCCAATTATTCAGCCGCCTATTATGAAGCTTCTTACTACAAAGAAGGAGCGCGAAATCGTTATGGAACAGCTTCGTCCTGTTACAAAACGTGAGCTTGTTATTTTCCCCATAGCAACAGCTATTGCAATTATACTTATTCTTCCCTCAACTGCAGCACTTATCGGTTCACTTATGTTCGGTAACCTTTTAAGAGTTTGCGGTGTAACTGAACGTTTAAGCAAAACTGTTCAGAATGAACTTTGCAATATCGTTACTATTTTCCTTGGTACAACTGTTGGTGCAACTGCGGTTGGTTCAACCTTCCTCAGCTTGCAGACCGTTCTTATCATTCTTATGGGCTTGTTTGCATTCTGCATCGGTACTGCAGGCGGTGTGCTTCTTGGCAAGCTTATGTGCTGGCTTACAAAGGGAAAAATCAATCCTTTAATCGGTTCAGCAGGTGTTTCCGCAGTACCTATGGCCGCGCGTGTTTCACAAACGGTTGGTCAGAAGGCTAATCCCAAGAACTTCCTTTTGATGCACGCAATGGGCCCCAACGTACCACGGGTTATCGGATCAGCGGTTGCTGCCGGAGTTCTTCTTGCTATTTATGGTTAATGGAGGTATATTATGGCAAAAGTTTTAATTACAGATACTATTTTACGTGACGCACATCAATCACAGGCTGCAACACGTATGAGAATTGAAGAAATGCTTCCTGCTTGTGAAGTTTTAGACAGCATCGGTTATCATTCTTTAGAAGCTTGGGGCGGCGCAACGTTTGACTCCTGCCTTCGCTTCTTAAATGAAGACCCCTGGGACAGACTTCGCAAATTAAAGAAGGCACTTCCCAATACAAAATTACAGATGCTTCTTCGCGGACAGAACATTTTAGGCTATCGCCACTATGCTGACGACGTTGTTGATAAATTCGTTCAGAAGTCTGTTGAAAACGGCATCGAAATCATTCGTATTTTCGACGCTCTTAACGATTTAAGAAATATGGAGCAGGCTGCAAAAAGCACAAAGAAGTACGGCGGTATTGCCGAGCTTGCTATGAGCTACACCACAAGCCCTGTTCACGATAACGATTATTTCGTTGAGCTTGCAAAACAGATGGAGCAGATGGGCGCAGATATCATTTGTATTAAGGATATGGCAAACCTTCTTCTTCCTTATGATGCTTACGAACTTGTTTCAAAGCTTAAAAAAGCAGTTAAATGTCCTATTCACCTTCACACACACAACACTTCAGGTACAGGTGATATGACTATTCTTAAGGCTATCGAAGCAGGTGTTGATATTGTTGATACTGCACTTTCACCACTTGCAAACGGCACAAGCCAGCCCACAACCGAATCTTTGGTTGCTACACTTAAGGGCACCGAATATGATACAGGTCTTGAACTTGATAAGCTTGTTGAGGCTTCAGCACACTTCAAAAAGGTTGCACAGCGTCTTACAAATGACAAGATTCTTGACCCCAAGGTTCTTGCAGTTAACATTAACACACTTTTATATCAGGTTCCCGGTGGTATGTTCTCAAACCTTCTTTCACAGCTTAAGGAAGCAGGCAAGGAAGATAAACTTCAGGATTGTTTGGCAGAAGTTCCCAACGTAAGAAAGGATTTCGGCTATCCTCCTTTGGTTACACCTACCAGCCAGATCGTAGGTACACAGGCAGTTCTTAACGTGCTTACAGGCGAACGTTATAAGATGGTTACAAAGGAATCAAAAGGTCTTTTAGCAGGCGAATACGGTCAGCTTCCCGCACCTGTTAACGAGGAAGTTCGTAAAAAGTGCATTGGCGATACACCTGTTATCACAGGTCGCCCTGCAGATGCTCTTAAGCCTGAATATGAAAGCCTTAAGGCAGAAATCAAGGACTTTATGGAGCAGGAAGAAGACGTACTTTCATACGCACTTTTCCCACAGGTTGCAATGAACTTCTTTAAAGCTCGCAAAGAAGCTAAAGAAGGCAAGAAAGAGCTTGATATTAACGTAAGCGTATCCGAAATCATCTAAAAGGAATTTTAGTTTATGAGTGCAGATTTTACTGAAAAAATAGATGCTGCATACAAAAAAATGAGTAAGGGGCATAAGAAAATTGCCGCTTACATTACTGAAAATTTTGATTCTGCCGCATTTATGACGGCAGGTAAACTGGGTGCTAAAGTAGGCGTAAGCGAATCAACGGTGGTTCGCTTCGCCGACTCACTTGGTTATTCAGGTTATCCTGAACTTCAGCGGGAATTGCAGGAAATGCTTCGTTCGCGCCTGACAGGCACGCAACGAATGGAGCTTACAGGTCAGCTTCCCAACACAAAACTTTTTGAAAAGGTCTTAAAGACTGATATTAACAACTTAAAATTAACTTTAAATGAATTTGACACACAAGCATTTGAAGAAGCGGTAAAAACCATTGTAAGTGCAAAGCGCGTTTACGTTATGGGGGTGCGTTCTGCCCATACAGTTGCCTATATTTTAGGCTATTATCTTGATTTCATACTTGATAACGTGCGCACAGTTACCGATGCTTCAAGTGATAATATAGAACAGCTTATACATTTAGGCGCAGGTGACGTTTTTATCGGAATAAGTTTTCCAAGATATTCAAAACGTACCGTTGACGCGATGTGCTATGCAAAAGCGCGCGGTGCAAAATGTATAGGTATTACAGATAGCGCTTTTTCGCCCTTAAGCGAATATTCACACATAAAAATGGAAGTCCATTGCAACACGGTTTCTTTTGTTGACTCTCTCGTTGCTCCATTAAGTGTGATAAATGCGCTTTTAGCGGCAATAAGTCAGGAGAAAAAGGAAGAGCTTGCGGGCAATCTGACAGAAATGGAAATGCTTAGAAGCAAGAATAATTTTTATGCAGGAAAGAAGTAAAATATACGTTATTGGCGGCGGTCCCGCAGGAGTTATTGCGGCGGCGCAGGCGGCATATCAGGGTGCTGACGTTACTCTGATTGAAAAAAACGAAAAACTGTTTAAAAAAATGTTCATAACGGGCAAGGGCAGATGTAACGTTACAAACGCCTGCGATATTGAGGATTTTTTTCAGAATATTTCCAAAAACTCAAGCTTTTGTTATTCTGCAGTATATACCTTTTCGCCTGATAGCGTTATGTCGCTTATCGAAGAAAACGGTACTCCCTTAAAAACAGAAAGAGGCAATCGCGTTTTTCCCGTAAGTGATAAATCAAGTGATATTATAAAGGCTTTTGAAAAATACCTGAAAAATTCAGGAGCAAAAGTTTTACTTAATACGAAGTTAGAAGATATTATCGTTAATGATAACAAGGTTACGGGAATAAAATATAACGGCAGAGTTTATTCCTGCGATAAGATAATACTTGCTTTGGGCGGTGCGTCTTACGTTTCAACGGGCTCTGACGGTTTATGGAAAGATAAACTTATTGAAATGGGGCACAAGGTGGAGGATTTTGTACCTTCCCTTATACCTCTTACGTCAAAGGAAAAATGGGTTCACGACCTTATGGGGCTTTCGCTTAAAAACGTAACCCTTAAAGCAGAATATAACGGCAGAAAACTTTATGAAGAATTGGGCGAAATGCTTTTTACACATTTCGGTATTTCAGGTCCTCTTGTGTTAACTTTAAGCAGTAAACTGACCAAATACGATTTTTCAAAGTTGAAAGTGACCGTTGATTTAAAGCCGGGTCTTACTTATGACCAGCTTGATGCCCGCGTTTTAAGGGATTTTAAGGAAGCAGGTACCAAAACACTTAAAAATGCCTGTGTAAAGTTGTTGCCTTCCCGCCTTATTTCTGCGGTGCTTTTAAATGCGGGACTTGATGAAAACAAGCAGGTAAACCAACTTAAGCAGGAAGAAAGACAGAGTTTAATAAAAACTCTTAAAAATCTTGAAATTGCCGTTGACGGCTTAAGACCCATAAACGAAGCAATCATCACTCGCGGCGGCATAAACACCAAGGAAATTGACCCGTCTACTATGGAAAGTAAAATTATTAAAGACCTGTATTTTGCAGGCGAAATGATTGATATTGATGCCGTAACAGGTGGTTTTAATATTCAGCTTGCCTTATCAACCGGATATCTGGCAGGCATATCTTGTTAGGAGAAGTTTTATGAAAATAGCTCTTGATGGTCCTGCAGGTGCAGGCAAAAGTACAATAGCAAAATCAATAAGCAAACAGCTTAACATAATGTATCTTGATACAGGCGCAATGTACCGCGCAGTTGCACTTCATATGCTTGATAACGGAATTTCCGTTGAAGATACCAAAAAAGTTGAAGAAGCACTTGAAAATATTGATTTGGTGGTTAAATATGAAGACGGTATGCAAAAAATGTATCTTAAGGGAGAGGACGTTTCCTTAAGAATCCGCGAAAATGCCGTTTCAAAAGCCGCTTCCGATTTTTCGGCATTACAGCCCGTAAGAGTTTTTTTAGTTAAAATGCAACAGGAAACTGCAAGACAAAACGATTGTATTTTAGATGGCAGAGATATCGGCACCTGCGTTCTTCCCGATGCTGATTTTAAATTCTATCTTACTGCCGATTCTTCAGAACGTGCCCGTCGCAGAGCAAAAGAGCTTGAGGAAAAGGGCGAAAAAGTTGACGTTAAAAAGATTCAGGCAGAAATCGAGCAGAGAGATTATAACGATTCACACCGCCAGTTTTCGCCTTTAAGGCAGGCAGAAGATGCTGTTCTTGTTGACAGCACCAATATGACTATTGATGAAGTTTTAGATTATATAACTAATATTGTAAAAGAAGGTAAATAAATGCTCAGGTGGCTTGTAAGCATTATTGCTACTATTTTAAGGATTTTTGCACCGTGTAAGGTCTACGGTAAAGAAAATATTGTAAAGCATAATACTGTATATATGTGCAACCATCAAAGTATTACCGATATGGTGATTTTGTTGGCACATCTTCCTGCAAATACTCATTTTATTGCCAAAAAAGAGATTTTTAAAAACAAATTCTTTAGTTGGGTGTTAAAGGAAGTTCGTGTTTTTCCCGTTGACAGAGGTACCGCTGACCTTAAAGCAATAAAGTATGCTTGCAATTTACTTAAAGAGGGCGATAATCTTATGATTTTTCCCCAGGGCACAAGAACGGACAGTCCTTACATAAAGGCTGAACAAATGCATTCGGGCACAGGAATGTTCGCTCTTAAAAATCAAAGCACGGTTATTCCTATGATGTTTAAGGAAAAACCTGCATTTTTCAAAAAGAATACTCTTTATATCGGTAAGCCTCTTGATTTAAGTCAATTTGACGGCAAAAAAGCAGGCTCGCAGGTTTTAAGTGAGTTTAACCATATTGCCTTTGAAGCTATGAACGGCTTGTTAGAGGAAAATAAATGAAGTTTATAATTGCAAAAAGCGCAGGCTTCTGCTTTGGTGTGAAAAAAGCCGTTGAAACTGTTGAAAACAGTATGGGAAAGTATGAAAAGCTTTACACGTTAGGCGAAATAATTCATAATCCGCAGGTCGTAAAGGCTTTTAAGGATAACGGTGTATATCCCGTTGAAAATGCAAGCGAGGTAGAAAAAGGCGCTGTTATAATAAGAAGCCACGGCGCACCAAAAAGTGAAATAGAAGCGTGTTCTAAAAAAAATATTGAAATAATTGATGCAACCTGCCCCTTTGTAAGAAGAATCCAAAAAATTACCGAAAAGGCTTTGCTAAATAACCAGTTTATTGTTATAATAGGCGAAAAGGCACATCCCGAAGTTATTGGCATAAACGGTCATTGCGAAAACAAGGGTTACGTTGTAAACAGTCTGCAGGAGGTAAATGACCTTCCTGATACTGAAAAAGCCTTGTGTGTCGTTGCACAGACAACTACCCGCAGGGATTTATATGAAAGTATAGTTGACGCCATAAAACAAAAGTATTCAGGCGAAATTAACGTCTTTGATACTATATGTGATGCAACCGGTCAACGTCAGAGCGAGGCAATGGAAATTGCCAAAAAAGTTGACGTTATGGTTGTAATTGGCGGTAAGCAGAGTTCCAATACCGCCAAACTGTATAAGATATGCAGTGAATTTTGTTTAAGAACCTATGCGGTTGAAACGGTTGATGACGTTTTGACCATAAAAACATATAAAAACGATATCATAGGTGTAACCGCCGGTGCTTCCACCCCGGATTGGTTAATAAAGGAGGTTGTGGAAAAAATGAGCGAAAATGAAATTTTTGCAGAAAACCTTAGTTTTGAAGAAGAAATGGACAAAACTCTGGTAAAAATCCGTCCCGGTCAGATTATTACGGGTAAGGTTATCTATGCTAAAGAAGATGAAGTAAGCGTAGATATCGGGTATAAAGCTGATGGCTTGATTACCAAAGAGGAATTAACAGCCTCCGGTGCCGAAGACCCTAAAGCTCTTTTCAACGAGGGCGACGAAATCGAAGTTGAGGTAGTTAAGGTTAATGATGGCAACGGTAATGTTATTCTCTCAAGAAAAAAAGTTATAGCTCGTCTTGAGGCTGACAAAACATTGCAGACTATTTCAAACGGCGAAATCTTTGAGGTAACAGTTAAGGAAGCTGTCAAGGGCGGTCTTACTGCTGATTATGACGGCATCCGTGTTTTCATTCCCCGTTCACAGATTCGTGCAAACGG
>JAZROC010000241.1:0-7601 GCA_045648525.1 Clostridia bacterium | reverse complement strand
ATATTAACACGCAAAGTAAGGTTACTTAATAAAGTATCATCAACATAAAGGTTTCCATCTTTGCTAGTTACAGGCATGTCAAATTTAACAACGCCTTTATTTTTTGCGGGAATTTCAACAGTTCTACTATATTTAGTTACTTCTGTATTAGCATACTCACTCTGGTGATAAAGTTTAACGGTTATAGGATAGTCATTTGTATTATAAATAGAATAACTTTCATTGATAAATCCATTATTAACCATTTCAGGTGTATAAACTTTTCTTGTTATATGTGCAGCAGCATTTGCTTCAGAAGTTTTAGTAAGCTGAACTGCGTTAACAGTACCAAGATATTCGATAGACATATCATCAAGATAATATGCAAAAAAGGGAGTCTGGTTTATATACGCGCCACCGTCATTACCGCAAAGTCTTATAGTAATCTTTTCTGCATCTTCATAACCTTTACCGAGGCTCTTTAAATCCTTAAGCATCTGCAACCAATCCGCAGATATATCAACAGTACCTTCGTATGTTAGCCAGGCATCAGTCATAGTAATCTTATTAGGAGACATCTGAATATAAGTGTCTTTAGGCGTGTAGGTATAGGAAACACCTGCTTTGTCTAATTCTGACTTAACGTTTGAAGCAGGCAAATGCTTGTTAGCAGTGATTCTTACTAGGAAATTAGTGCTTGTGTAACCACTTAAGTCAACCCCATCAGCAACCTTGTATCTGAAGGATATTTTATATCTACCTGCTCCGCCACCATTAAGGAAATTAGCTTCATCCTGAACAATCGCAGGTGAAAAATCCCATGTTGGAGTAGCATAGCTATAAGTTCCGGGGAAAAACTTAATAACGTGATTAGAAGTGTTACCGGGTTCTTCAATTGCCTCAACAGAAGTTCCTGAGCCAGTAAGGAACATTCCCCAACCTTTTGTTCCGTTTTCAACATCACCGTTTACGGTTTTCAAATAGGGATACTCATAAACTTTTTCATAAGTGAGATTTGTTTTTGTACTTATCTTATAAATGCCATCATCAGCATTTTCCGGAATAATACAAACTTTTGAACCAACCAGGTTTAATGATGCAGCCTCATCGGTATTATGAACAGCGAGTCGAATAGTAGCAGTGCTAAGAGGTGCATAACCTACTACCTCAACGGTTTCTCCATTATCAACATACTTATATGATGATGGATTTGAAGTGCTTTTTATAATAACAGCAATTCCACCATCAATAAAACGATAAACAGGGAATGATAACGTTACCGTATTATATTCACGGGGAGAAAGTGTAAAGTCTCCACCTCCACTTGAACCAGAAATGCTCTCATAGCCAATTGTTGAAGCTTTTCTGTTTCCACCATAATGATGTAAACCAATTTTTATCTTAGTTGTTCCGGTATTAATTACCTTGTATGTTCTAGTAATCGTACCTTTTCGAGTAGTGTATTCACTACCATCGCCTGTTGATGTTGTATCCCAAACAACATCATCTTCATCATAAACTCCAGCTTTCATCGGATAAATGAAACTTGGGCTTGAGTTGTAAACTATTCCTGAAATAGTAACACTCATACCGACAGGAGTGTTTGCTTCTTCTGCATTAGCAACGAATGATACCATGCTTACGCAAGAAATAATCATTGACAATGCAAGAATAAGACTTAAGAATTTTTTCATAGCATATCTTTCCTTTCTAAAAATATTCGTATATTTATATACGTAACTATTATATCCTTTTATTCCTCTACTGTCAACATTTTATTAAAAATTTTTTTAATTTTTATTGAATTTTTTCAGTAAATGTTACAGAAATGTTAAACCACTATATGTAGTATGGTTTTGGGCGTATTTTATGTTTAATATGTTCAGGTATGCATATATATATGGTGGGAATTTTTGTGGTCAGAGGGTGAAATGTGAACGAGGGTGTGGATTATACTCCCCCTCCGTCAGCTTGTGCTGACACCTCCCCTCACAAGGGGAGGCTTTTGGGGGAGATAGAAATTCTGATAGCATACGATATGGGACTATACTACCCCTCCGTCAGCTTACGCTGACACCTCCCCTGACAAGGGGAGGCTTTGGGCGGTGACAAAAAAACAGGACGTGAATTAACACGCCCTGTTTTAAAGGTTAGTTTTAAATTACTTAAGTGTAACTGTTGCGCCAACTTCTTCAAGCTTAGCCTTAAGAGCTTCTGCTTCGTCCTTAGCTGCGCCTTCCTTAAGAGCCTTGGGAGCTGCTTCAACAAGGTCCTTAGCGTCCTTAAGACCAAGACCAAGAGCTTCCTTAACTGCCTTGATAACGTCAAGCTTCTTGTCGCCGAAGGATTCAAGAATTACGTCGAACTCTGTCTTCTCTTCAGCTGCTGCGCCTGCTGCTGCACCGCCAGCTACCATAACGGGAGCTGCTGCTGATACACCAAATTCTTCCTCAAGCATTGTTACTAATTCAGCGATTTCAAGGAGAGTCTTCTCTTTGATTGCTGCAACGATTTCTGCATTTGTCATTTTAATTTTCCTCCAATTTTTTTAAAAATTATGCTTCTTTCTTTTCTTTGATTGCATTAAGTGCATAAGCAAGATTACGCACATTGCCCTGAAGTGTCCAGATAAGCTGAACAATAAGAGCGTCTTTTCCGGGGAGCTTTGCAAGAGCTTCCTCTTCCTGAACGGTCGTTACTTTGCCGTCCATATAGCCGCACTTGATAGTGCATTTTTCGGTTGATTTGCCGAACTCATAGAGAATTTTTGCAGGAGCTACTACATCGTCATATGAGAATGCGAAGGCGTTTGTGCCTTCAAGAAATGCTTCCCATCCCTCGATGCCAAGTTCCTTACAAGCTCTTGCAACAAGTGTGTTCTTGTAAACCTTGTACTCAACACCTGCAGCACGACAATCAGAACGAAGTTTGGTGATTTCTTCAACGTTAACGCCTGTGTAATCTACCATTACTACGTGTGATGCCCTTGAAAGCTTGTCTTTAATCTCTTCATACAGAGCTATTTTGGCTTCCTTATTAACTGACATTTCTTAACCTCCGTACTTATTCAAAAAAACAACCCCCGCATAGACACACGGGGGTTTGAAAATTTTATTTTTTCACACTTCCTCGGCAGGATATTTAAGCGTTTTGCAACGCACCTGCTGTCTACGGTTAGCAGAGATTATTTAATTGTAAAATAATTATATAACGCTTTTAATTTCTTGTCAAGCAGAAAATTATGCGTTAAACTTTAAGCCGTTTACCTTGATGCCAGGGCCCATTGTGCTGGAAATTACTACTGACTTAAGGTATGTGCCTTTTGCTGCTGCGGGCTTTGCTTTAACAACTGCGTCCATAAGAACTTTTACGTTGTCTGTAAGCTTTTCTGCACCGAAGCTTGCTTTACCAACGGGTACGTGAATAATGTTGGTCTTGTCAACACGGTATTCAACCTTACCTGCTTTGATGTCGGTAACTGCCTTAGCAACGTCCATTGTAACAGTACCGCTCTTGGGGTTGGGCATAAGACCCTTAGGACCAAGAACTTTACCAAGACGGCCAAGAAGACCCATCATATCGGGTGTACAAACGATTACATCATAATCGAACCAGTTTTCTGTCTGGATTTTCTGAACCATTTCTTCTGCGCCTACAAAGTCTGCACCTGCAGCCTGAGCAGCATCAGCCTTTTCACCCTTAGCAATTACAAGTACGCGAGCTGTTTTACCTGTGCCGTGAGGAAGAACTACTACGCCACGAACCTGCTGGTCAGCCTGACGTGAGTCAACACCCAAACGGATTGAAAGTTCAACAGTTTCATCGAACTTTGCCTTTGCTGTCTGTACGCAAAGAGCAATAGCTTCTTCGGGGTCATATAATTTTGTGGTATCGATAAGCTTTACGCTATCCTGATATTTTTTTCCTCTTTTCATCTTCTACCTCTCCTTACGCTATCAGTCTACTACAGTAACGCCCATGCTACGTGCTGTGCCGGCTATCATTGCCATAGCAGCTTCTACGCTTGCAGCGTTAAGGTCAGGCATTTTGATTTCAGCGATTTCTTTAAGCTGAGCCTTGGTTATCTGTGCAACCTTTGTCTTGTTGGGAACGCCTGAACCACTCTCGATCTTGCAAGCCTTCTTAATAAGAACTGCTGCAGGGGGAGTTTTGGTGATGAATGAGAATGATCTGTCCTGATAAACTGTAATTACGCAGGGGATAATCATTCCTGTGTCCTTGGCTGTACGTTCATTGAATTCTTTGCAGAAACCTGCGATGTTGATACCGTGAGGGCCTAATACGGAACCTACCGGAGGAGCCGGTGTAGCCTTACCTGCAGTAATCTGCAACTTTACGATACCTGTGATTTTTTTAGCCATAATTACACCTCCTCAATAAAGTGCATGTGGTTTTGCGAATGCATTGAAAATTTTACATTCTCCCACCCCATCTGCCATAGCTATAACAGACAGTATATAATGACGCTAAAAGCGAGATTATACTTTTTTAACGTGAATGAAGTCAAGCTCAATAACGCTTTCACGATTGAAAAGCGATACCTTAATCTTAACTTTCTGACGCACGGTGTCAACTTCTTCTGCTACACCCTGCTGACCTTCAAAAGGTCCTGAAACAATATCCACAACGTCGCCAACGGCAATATCCGTTTTAACGCGAACGTTTTCAAGGCCCATGCGACGAACTTCCTCATTTGTTAAAGGAATCGGCACCTTTGACCCGGGACCAACAAAACCTGTTACGCCCCTTGTGTTGCGGATGAGATAAAGCGTCTGCTTTGTCATAATCATTTTAATCATAACATAGCTGGGGAACAACTTGTGTTGTACCACTTTACGCTTATCGTTCTTAACTTCCATTACTTCTTCAATGGGAATTTTAACCTCAAAGATATAATCCTGAAGGCTCATATTCTGCACCATTTTCTGAATGCTGTCAAGAACTTTGTTTTCGTAGCCTGAGTATGTATGAATTACATACCATTTGCCTTCATTTTCCTGAATATTACTCATTATTAACAGCCTCCGTAATTAAGCATTGAATAAGCCCTTCAATGCTCCGGGAAGACCATCAGGTTTAGTAATAACTTCAATAAGCGCACCAACGCCTAAATCCATCAATGCAAGAAGAACTGAGCAAACTACAACAAATAAGAGTACGCATGCTGCGTATGTGCGCAAATCAGCCTTTGTGGGCCAGCTAACCTTTTTAAGCTCAGAAATCATTTCGCCTAAAGGACGCTTTCTCGGCTTCTTCTCTTTCTTCTTTTCAGTCTTTACTGACTTTTCTTTATTTTCTGACATATTTATCACACCTTCAATAAATTAAGAAAATTACTTTGTTTCCTTGTGCAAGGTATGCTTCTTGCAGAATCTGCAATACTTCTGAAGCTCGATACGTTCTGCATTGTTTTTCTTGTTTTTCATTGTATCGTAATTTCTATTCTTGCATTCTGTACAAGCAAGAGTAATTTTTGTTCTCTGTCCAACTGCCATCTTAAGCACCTCCCAAAAATAAAACAAACTGCTCCAATGTTAAGCCTTAAAAGATTACCACATTTTTCACGGTCTGTCAAACGATATTTGCGTTTTTTTGCAAATTTTTTTTATTTTCCCTTTTTTATGCGGGATATTGCTTTGCGAAGCTTCTTTCTTGACTGTTCAGCAAAGGTAAAAAGCTTATGCCAGAAGGGTTTTATCATAAGGTCAAACTCACCTATCATTTCAGTGGCTTCGCCTGCAAAACCTTTCTTAAACTTATAAAGACCGTAAATAGGATTGTTTTCGTCCTCGATTATTCCCGGAACACCGCGAAGGTCATATACGGTACAACCGTTTTCCATACTCCAGCGAATCATTTCCCACTGAATAAGATAGTTTGGCATAAAGTTGCGGTATTTGTTGCCTGAAGCACCGTAAAGATACAGGCACTTGTTACCGTAAAGACCTGCCATTGTACCTGAAACACATTCCATATGCTCTTCATCTTCGCCTGCGTAGGCAAGGAAGATTCTGCAGTATTTGCCTAAAACGTCATACATACGGTAGAAATAATTGATATCTCTTATAACGAAACCGTCGCGCTCGCCTGTGGTCTGCATAAGCTCAAAGAACTTGGGAATATCTTCCCTTGTACCTACCTTTATTTTTACTCCTTTTTTAAGGGCGACCTTTATATTATATCGGGTTTTATGGTGAAAGCCTGCAAGAAGCTCTTCTTCAGTTTTATCTTTAAGGTCAACACGCATTAAAAATCTTGCCTGCACACCTTCAAGGTTATAATAATCGTTTTTAAGCTTATAGCCGAGCTCTTTCATATATTCGGCATACTCGGTATCGGTTGCTTCGGTATCGGTATCAATTTTCAACGTCATTGCGTTGTATTTTTTTGCAATTTCCTTTGCACCGTCGGTAAGTTTCTTCAAAACTTCCTTGTTATGTAAATCACAGATTGGTCCGCGAGGCGCATACATAAAGGTACAAGGAAACATAGGTATTTTTCTTATAAGAATACTTAACGTGCCTTCGATTTTGCCGTTTTCGTCCCTTACGATTACAAACTCGTTTATCCATTGGGATTTTACTTTACCCCATTCAACAGACTGAAGAATGTGGCTTCTTTCGTGGTTAACAGTAAATTCAGTATATTCTTTAAAAAGTTCATCGGTCATTTTCATAAATTAGTCCTCCCTTGTGATTTTTAATTGAGCTAAAAGTTCTTCTTCTCTTTGGCGCATTTCCTGCTTGTCTTCGTCAACCATATGGTCGTAGCCTAAAAGGTGAAGAATACCGTGAATACAGAGATATGCGGCTTCGCGTTTTTCGCTGTGACCGTATTCTTCCGCCTGTTCTTTAAGTCGCGGAAGGCTTATTACTATATCGCCAAGCATAATACAATCAGTATCAGGATTTTTAAAAGGCTTTTCACCTGCGCGCACATCCCACAACGGAAAAGATAATACGTCAGTTTCACTATCAATTCCGCGATGCTCATTATTTATCTGACGAATAGTTTCACCATCGGTGAGCGTTACGGTGACTTCAAAATCTTCGTTTCCGAGAATTGCTTTTCCGCCAAACAAGGCAACTTCTTCAAGAATATCGCAAAATTCCGTGCTTTCGCCTGATGCGATGTCGTCAATTATCTCAATCATTTTTGTTCTCCTGATTATCGTATTTTATTCTCGTGTGATATACTGCAGTCAACGTATTCAAGAAGGACTGCTTTAAAATGTTTATATCTTTGAGGGTAAGTTCACTTGCGTCAAGCTCACCGTCGTCCATACGAGCCTTGAACATTCTTTCAATTTGCATTTTTATAGAATCGTGAGTTTTTTCGTCCATTGAGCGTACCGATGCCTCAATGCAGTCGGCAAGCATAATAATACCTGCCACTTTGGTTTGGGGATTGGGTCCGGGATAACGGAAATCTTCGATTTTAGTATTTGCATCCGCTTCCTTCGCCTTATTATAAAAATACATTACCGCCGAAGTACCGTGATGCTGTTTTATAATATCAATAACCTCTTTGGGAAGTTTATTGGCTTTTGCTACCTGCACGCCCTCGGTAACGAAGTCGGAGGCCAAGCGGGCTTAGGAAGA
>JAZROC010000240.1:0-4982 GCA_045648525.1 Clostridia bacterium | reverse complement strand
ACTAAAGACCAATACGAAATAAATATAAACGATGCTGAACGCATCGTTGTATAAAAATTGGAGAACGAAAAAAATGAAGAAACTTAAAGATTTTTTTAGTAAAATGGAAAGAGAAAAGGTTGGGACAGGAATACTTGCCATTGTTGCAGTGATAGCAATATATTATGAAATGAAACTTGCAAATTTTGAAACAAGCTCAATAGCGGGGGCAATAAAAGATATTGCAGGGGTTGTGATGGATATTATTGTGTTATTTCTTGCACTGAATATTTTTAAAGCCAAAAGAAAAACAGGAAATGGTTTTGAAAAAAACTTTGTAGATGAAATGAAAACAGTAATAAAAAAATACAATCCGTTAATATGTGAAGATGAGGAAAAAGGACGTTATAGAATTGCTGACGATATGTCAGTTTTATATCAAAATATTGAGTGCCATTATGATAGATTATTTGATTTTAATTACGAAAAGGGTGAAATAGACTTTTTTGTGCATAAAAAATTATTTATGGGTAGATCAAAAGAAGATTTTACAGATAAACAAAATAATATTATAAAGGACATTACTGAAAAAATAAAAAGCGAATACTCACAAATTCTTGAGGAAAAACATAAACTTATTGACAATGGCTTTAAACTGAAGTTCAAGGAAAAGTTAATAAATAAGAATGATGCAATAAAAGCAGCGGAAATAATTGATAAAATTATTCTGCTTTATATTGTAGAGTACAAAAAATAATGAACATTAAAATTCATCGCGGAGAAAATCAGATAGGTGGCAATATTATTGAAATTGCAACCGAAACAACTAAAATTCTGTTAGATGCAGGGCTTGACCTTGACGACGAAAAGAATAAAACGTTGCCCCATATTGATGGGTTATTCGATTATGCGGGCTATGACGGAATTTTTATTTCCCACTATCATAGCGACCATATGGGCTTGTTGTATAACGTTAACGGTGAAATTCCCGTTTATATAGGGCAGGCAAGTTATAAAATAATAAAAGCATCGGACGATTATAAAAAGCAACGGACAATTTCACCAAAGGGATTTTTGAAACATAAAGAGCAAATCGTTATCGGCGATATAACGGTTACACCGTATTTGTGTGATCATTCTGCTTTTGACAGTTATATGTTGTTATGCCAAGCACAAGGTGAAAGCGTGCTTTATACGGGCGATTTTCGTTCCAACGGCAGAAAAAGTTTTGAAAGACTTTTAACGGCACTGCCTGAAAAAGTTGATACGCTATTATGTGAGGGCACAACGCTTTCTCGTGAAAATTATCAGCCATTAATGGAAATTGACCTTGAAGAACGGGCAACAACACTTTTTAACGAGGCAAAGGGACCGATTTTTGTTTTGCAATCGTCAATGAATATTGACCGAATCGTAACGATGTATCGTGCTGCAAAGAAAAGTAATCGGATTTTTCTTGAAGAGTTATATATGGCTGATATTGCAAGCGCGGCGGGGGAAAATATACCAAATCCTCGATTTGATGACGTCTTTGCATTTATAACTTCTCCCTTAAAATTCAACGGACTAAAAAAATATAAGCATCGCGTTGGCAAGAATTTCATTGCTAAAAGTCGTTTCGTTATGTGTGTGCGCAACAGCATGCTTTCTTATTTAAAATCACTTAATAAAAAAATGAGTTTTGAAAATGGCTTGCTTATTTATTCATTCTGGGAAGGCTATCGTGAGCAAGAAAATATGCAGAAGTTTTTAAAGCAATGTGAAGAAATGGGGTTGAAAATTGTTTCGCTTCATACAAGCGGTCACGCTGACGGAAATACGATAAAAAAACTGATAGACCGTGTGAATCCTGAAAAGGTTATCCCCATACATACTGAAAGTGCTGAAAAATTTAAAGAGATAGTAAAAGACCGACTTCTTAAATGAAGTCGGTCAAAATTTTATTCTTCTGTTTTTGTTTCCTGAGGTTTCTTCTTTTTAAGAACTACTGCGGTGATAATTCCACCGATAACAACAACTGCGCCAACTGCACAACCGATTATAACGGGTAAAAGTGAGGGTGCACCGTTGCCTGATGAACCATTGCCTGAACCAAAACCGTTTTCGGTGTAGCCGATAGGTGTCTGCCATACAACGAAGGGAGTAGGCGTTGCGTTGGGATCGGGTTCTGTATCAGCAGGTTTATCAGCAGGTTTATCAGCGGGTTTTTCGTCAGTTGCAGGTTTTTCTTCTTCATCTTCTTCGATTTCAGGCTCTTCAAGAGTGATTACGAAGTTTTTAAGTTCGATTCTATCAATAAGCTCATAGTCTGCTGACATATTGTCAAAACAGAAATTCCACTTTAAAATTGAGGGGTTAGTAATCTGTTCAGCATCAATTTCAAGCTCGATTACGTGAGTTTTCCATTCAGACGTCATTTGTACGCCCTGACCGAGATATTTCATAATGTTGCCTTTTGAGTTTGTGAAATATGGTTCAGCATCTTCAAAGGAGTCAGAATAAGCTTCCTTCCATTCATCAACGTCTGATGGGCTTACGCTAAGAGCATTTTCACCTCTGAAAAGTGATGATGCTGAAACGGTTGCATCTTCGTTGCCTTCAGTAAATATTGCGCGGATATCAAAAATCATATAAACTTCAAGGTTGCTATCATCGCCCAATGCTTTCTTGAAAGCAGGAAGAACGTTAACCATAGGTGAAGTATAAGGTTTCTTAATGTTTGTTGCTGTAAATACACCGTCAGCGCCTTCTGTAACAGTTGCGCCTGAGAAGCCTGACCACTTTAAGTTGGCGGCAAAGTTTTCGTTGCTTACGGGTTCATTTGATTCAGGCTTTTCTTCCTTATCTTTTTTATCGTCAACAACTTTTTCGGGCTCTTCTTCTTCAAAAAGACTGTCATCCCACTGTGCTAAAACGAAATCCTTAAAATGAAGCGCTTCAATAATGCTTACGTTGCTGATTGAGTCAATACAGAAATTCCACTTGGGAACAAGGTCACAGTTAACAAGTGTATCATCAACCTGAAACTCGATTGTAACTGTTGTCCACTCTTCATCGGTAAATGAGAAACTTGAGCTGAAGTAGTGCATAATGTTACCGCCGTTATCGGCTTTAAAGAACGTTTCGCCGTCAGTTGCATCTGAAAATGATGCGTTCCAGTCTTCAACTTCTTCGGCTTTGATTGAACCGCCGCGGATAAGCGTACGCGCGGTGGAAATTTCACCTTCATTGCCATCGGAAAAATCAGCGCGAACCTTGAATTTAATAACCAATTCGGCATCAGAATCTGTACCTAAAGCGGCTTTAACTGCAGGATAAATGTCAATAAACGGTGAATTGTAAGCAGCTTTGATACCGGTTACTTTGGCAATTCCATCTTTATTGGAAACACCACCGGCGTAGCCTTGAACCCATTTTGCATCCTTTGCAAAGTTTTCAACTTCAGCAAAAACTGCTACCGACATTGAAAACACGATTGTAATAGCAAGAAGAATGGTAAGTATCTTTCTCATAATAATTAAATTCCTTTCTGATTACTTTGAAGTCTTTTTCTTAACAACGATAATTGCAACTATGCAAGCAACGATAATAATTGTAGCGGAAGCGATTGCGGTAATAAGAACGGCAGTTGCGTTAAAGGAAACGGGAGCATTATTTGCTACAGGAGCTTCTGTTGCGCTTGGAGTTGCTACTGCAGGCTTATCTTCTGTTGCAGGCTTATCCTCTGTTGCGGGTTTATCTTCTGTAGCAGGCTTATCTTCTGTAGCAGGCTTATCTTCTGTTGCAGGAGCATCTGCTGCAGGAGCATCTGTTGCAGGCTTTTCTACGTCTTCATCATCGTCTTCCGTTCCGGGTTCTACAATTTCAATTTCTTCAGTTGTTACGATAACGTTTCTGAACTCAAGAGAATCAATGTTTGCATATTCAACAATCTTATCAAGAGTAAGGTTCCATTTAATTACGCTGGGGTTGTTGATCTGTGCTGAATAAAGGAACATAGCATCTGAAGTGTAGCGAGTCCATTCATCAGAAATTTCGATCTGAGCGCCACCGTCTAAATACTTTAAAATATTACCCTTTGAGTTTGAGAATAAACGGTCTTCGCCGTCAAGGGATTCGTCGTAAGCTTCAAGCCATGCGTCTACATTATCAGCTCCTCCAAGACCTGAAATGCCGTTAGCGCCTCTCATAAGAACACGTGCAGATGAAGTGGAACCTTCTTTGCCTTCTGAAAAGTTTGCGCGTACTTCAAAAGAAATTGTAATTTCAATTTCGTCCTCCGTGCCGATAGCTTCCTTAACTGTAGGAAGAATATCAATGGAGGGGCAGCACCATTCGTTATCGATACCGGTACATCTTGCAACGCCATCAGCTACGGATACTGTACCTTTAGCTGTACCTTTTTCCCATTTTGCATCAGCTTTCAAGAAGTTTTCAACGTCTTCAACGGCGAAAGCGGGGCAAGCAAGAGCAAAAATAATTGCAAGTGCAAGTAATAATGTAAGAATTTTTTGCATAAATAAGTATTCCTCTCCTTTTATAAATTTTTTTCTTCACTTCAATGGGTATAATATCACAAAAACGCGCGAAAAAACATTGTAAAATCGCGGGTTTATATGGTAAAACCGTACAAGAAGTGAAAATCATCATTTTTTAATGATAATACTCTACTAAAATATACCACAAATATAAACAATTTGTCAAGAGTTTATTTGCTCGAATACGTTGACAATTCTATCTTTGCTTGAATTAATTTTGCCTTGAAGCATATTATCCCTGCCACCGCCTGAAGCGTTGAGGTTTTCTTTCAGAACTCTTTTTATTGCATCGGTGTTTTCAGCCAAAATCATAAAGCGGTAGCCTTCGGAATCATTGCCTGCAAATGCGCCTGAAAAACGTGGGAATTTTTTATTTAAAAGATTAACGGCATCCTTTAAAAGATCAGGTGAATCAACGAAAATCACGGGAACTTGAGCATCTTTCAACGTGTTCTTCAAAATTTC
>JAZROC010000239.1:0-13311 GCA_045648525.1 Clostridia bacterium | reverse complement strand
GCATTTAAGCGCTTTTGATATCATTATCCCCCACTTACACCAGTCAGAATCATAATGGTCAAAAAGGCGCGGTCCGCCCTCGGTAAAGTGAAGTTCAAGTTGCGGATATTTTTCAGTAATACAAGTGGTGTGCTCGATGCTTCCGTCATAATAGTGGAAAGCAACGCCTGAAATATTTTGGCGCAGTTGCTCATCCTCTAAAGTCCACATTACGCGGTCAATGCCTGAAAAGTTATGGTCGTACATCCATATTTTTACATCAAGATCATTTTCTTTGAGTTTTTTACTTAAGACCTTAATATACTCAGCTTCGATGTCAGGATGCCAGATACAAGCAGGCATTTTACCAAGCTGACCTGCTTCAGGTTCATTTTGCGGTGTAAGAGCCGAAATATTTATGCCGTGCTTTTTATACGCAAGAAGATATTTAATAACGTATTCGGCAAAATCCTCAATATATTCTCTTCTCATATAACCGCCACAAAGCTGTCCGCCCGTTTTCATCCATCCGGGAGGGCTCCAAGGGGAAGCAAAAAGATAAAGGTCAGGCTTAATTGATAAAATTTCTTTTATCATAGGGATGATATATTCTTCGTCACGCTTGATAGAAAAATTTTCAAGTCCTTTTTCATCACAATATGAATATAATTCTGCAGAATAATCACTTGATGCAATGGTAAGCCTTCCAACCGAAATACCCGTATAAATATCCTTTAAAAATACTTGCCTTTCTTGCTTATCCATTTTATTTAATAAATAGCATGATGAGCCCGTTATAGCAACGCCAAAGCCTTTAAAATCATTTACGGTAGATTTTTGCGCCTTAGTCATTTTAACTGTGCCGTGCATAAACGGTGAAGTAAATACTTCGCGTTCATTTTCAAAGGAATTTTTATCTATGAAAAACTGTTTTGCCATTTTTTTATAACTCCTCAAGTGCTTCCCTTAAAATATCAATTCTTGTTGTGTCGGGAATAATATCACCGTTTTCATCACGGATAACGATGTTATTTTCATCAACGGCAAGCGTGGGACAAAGCCAGCCGCCTTCTTCGTGCTCGTTCCAACCGTATGAGCAAATCATATAGGGTTTTGTTCTGTCACGGTTATCTTCTACGTATTTAAGAGTAGTTTTAATATGCTCCTCTAATTCCTCATTTGTGGGAGGAAGCGCGTACATATTGCGATATGGCTTTAAGCGGTCTTCCGTTGCATTAGGGTCACCGCCACACCAAAAAACACCTGTACGAATTCTTGCACGGGTATCGCGCCCCGTTGTAAATGACGGAATGATATCAATATTATTGCCAAAGCATAATTTTCCCGCTTTATCCATAAGTTCTTCGCAATCATCTTTAAGTTCTTTATAGGGCATATCCTTCTTCGTTGCGCCAACGGCATACCAAGAAATTGCATCAATACCTTTTGACAGGTTCGTTAAAAATGCGAGCTGACTCTTTTCATTAGACATACCAACAATGTACAAAGGCTCTTTTATGCCTGCGTTTTCTGCCATTTCACAAAGACGCTCAACTTCTTCACCTGTCCAACGGTCAAGACCGTAAAGGAACACAACGGGTCGGTTATCAAGGCGAAGATAGCAAGAATCTTTCATCGCATCAAACAACTCGTTCATCGTTTTTTCCTGACGTAATCTTTCAAGAATTCCACACATAAGAATCATATCTTTATTGGGGCTTTTAAGGTGGGTTTTGCGAGGTATGCTCATATCGTCAAAGCTTTCATACCAAATGTATGCAAAATAGTCAAGACCGCCTTTTTTGGCAAATTCTGCTTCTTTTTCCCACGTTTCTACGGTATATTCAGGAAATGAAACCTTTTCGCCATCAACGAGAGAAAAGAACGGTGCCTGATTATGATATTCCTTATAGGAAAGCACTCTTGCAACACAATCTGCAGGCAATTTACCGTCAGGAACGGATTTAACAAAAGCATCCCAGCGGATTGTACCTACAAGTCTTTTCTTCTGTTCGCTTATGGGTTTAATATTACGTTTTCTCTCTTCCGGTTTCGCAGGCTCGTCTTCACAAACTTCAAATTCTTTTACGAGGATATCTGTATAGGCGCCCCCCTGCTGAATGAAATATACGATAAAATCAATAATCTTGCTACCAAAGGGCAAAGTGCTTGAATAAGTGATTTCAGTCCATTCAGAATCATTGACAGTCACTGCCCCTGAAGAAGTGTAGGTTTGCTCCTTAACATCAAGATAATCAATTATTATTTTATGAAATATACGTATTTTTACAGGCTCACTACCTGCAGGAAGTTTTAAAAGATAACGGCTTTTATACGCTTGCTTTTCGCCTAAAACCTCGTGAGCGTGCAAAGCAAGAGAAGAATACATTTGCTTGCGGTTTGTTACTTTTATATAATCGTTTTCCTTAATAAATTCGGCATCGCCTTCACCGAAAACGAAATTCTTTTTTTCATCCCAATTTTTAATAAATTCCATAAAAATCCTCCGAAATAAAAAACTTGCATATATTGTAACATAGTTCTCTTTTTAATTCAATAACCAAAATCAAAAAAAGGAGAGATTTCTCTCCCTAGCCTGCTGACAAAGTCAGCAGGCTGTCAGAGTTCGAGAAACCCTTGCAAGGCAAGGCGCCAAACTTGCAAAAAAGGGAGTTTACATAGACGTAAATGACCGCATTTTGCAAGTGTAGGTAACGAAGGAAATAAAATCCTGCAATCTTTTGCAGGATTTTATGTTTGTAAGGGTTTGTCTGTGCTCTGAGGAGAGATTTCTCTCCCCTTCTTTTACATTTCATCAAGAACTTCTTTTAAAATATCAAGCCTTACGGTATCAGGAATAATATTGCCGTTTTCATCATAAATAACGTCGTTGTTTTCATCAACTGAAAGTGTTGGGCAAAGCCAGCCTCCTTCTTCGTGCTCATTCCAACCGTATGAGCAAACCATATAAGGTCTTGTTCTGTCACGATTATCCTCAATGTATTTAAGAGTAGTTCTGATATGCTCTTTTAACTCGTCGTTTGTTGGCGGAAGTGCGTACATATTGCGGTAAGGCTTATCTTTATCGTCAGTTGCGTTAGGGTCGCCTGCGCACCAGAAAACGCCTGTGCGGATTCTTGCGCGGGTATCCCTGCCCGTAGTAAAGGACGGAATAATGTCAATATTATTCAGGCCACAGAATCTGCCTGCTCTTACCATAAGGTCTTCACAGCTGTCCTTAAGTTCTTCAAAAGGCATATCTTTCTTTGTTGCACCAATGCTGTACCACGAAATTGCATCAATGCCCTTTGAAAGATTTGTCATAAGTGCAAGTTGATTCTTTTCACTTGACATACCTACGATATATAAAGGCTCTTTTATGCCTGCGTTTTCCGCTTTTTTGCACAAAAGCTCAACGGTTTCAGAGGACCAACGATCAACACCGTAAAGAAATACGACGGGACGATTATCAAGACGGAGATAGCACGAATCCTTTATTGCTTCGAAAAGTTCGTTCATCGCAGCTTCGCCACGTATTCTCTCTAAAATGCCACACATAAGAATTTTATCCTTATTGGGACTTTGAAGGTGTATTTTTCGAGGTTGACTCATTGCTGAATCGCTATCATACCAGATATATGCAAAGTAATCAAGTCCGCCTTTAATGGCGAAATCGGCTTCCTTTTCCCATATATCAAGAGTATATTCAGGGAAAGAGATTTTTTCACCGTCAACACAAGAGAAGAAAGGCGCCTGATTATGATATTCTTTATAAGAAAGCACTTTTGCAACCTGATCGGCAGGGGTTTCACCATCAGGATCTGACTTTGTGAAGGCATCCCAGCGAATTGTACCTACAAGACGTTTTTTCTGCTCACTTATAGGTGGAAGATTTCTTGTTCTTTCCTGAATTTTTTCAGGCACGTCCTCATCAACTTCAAATTCTTTAATAAGAATATCTGTGCGAACACCGTTTTGCTGAATAAAATATACGATAAAATCAAGAATTTTGCTACCGAAGGGCAATGTGCTTGAATGTTTAATTTCAGTCCAGTCAGTATCGTTGATAATTGCTTCGTTTGATGCTGCGTAGGAAAGTTCATCAACATCAAGATAATCAATATGGATTTTATGATATATTTTTACTTTTACGGGTTCACAGCCTGCAGGAAGTTTTAAAAGATAACGGCTTTTATATGCTTGCTTTTCGCCCAAAACTTCGTGGGCGTGCAAAGCAAGAGAGGAATACATCTGATTTCGGTTTGTTACTCTTATATAATCATTTTCCTTGATAAATTCGGCTTCACCTTCGCCGAAAACAATGTTTTTATATTCTTCCCAATTTTTAATAAATTCCATAAAAACCTCCGTATTTTTACAAAAACTTATCTTATATATTTTAGCACAATTTACATTTTAATACAATAGCGAATTAAAAGTTTATTTCAATTCATTAAGAACTGATGCTAAAATATCAATTCTCGTGGTATCAGGTACGATTTTTCCATTTTCATCATAGATTACGTTGTTATTTTCGTCAACTGAAAGTGTTGGGCAAAGCCAACCACCCTCTTCGTGCTCATTCCAACCGTATGAGCATACTAAATTAGGCCTTGTTCTGTCGCGATTTTCATCAACGTATTTTATAGTCGTTTTTATGTGTTCTTTCAGTTCCTCGTCAGTAGGCGGAAGAGCGTAGCAATTACTGTAGGGCTTTAATTTATCTTCTTTTGCCTTTGGGTCACCTGCACACCAACTAACACCTGTGCGGATTCGTGCGCGAGTATCTCTGCCCGTTGTGAAGGCAGGAATAATATCTATATTATTTCCTTTACAGAATTTACCTGCTTTTATCATTAAGTCTTCACAAAAATCTTTAAGAATTTCAAAGGATAACTCCTTTTGCCACGCGCTTATACTGTACCATGAAATTGCATCAATTCCTTTTGCAAAATTCTTCATAAATGCAAACTGATTTTTTACGCTTGACATACCTACAATATATAAAGGCTCTGATATCCCTGCTTTTTCTGTCATTTTGCAAAGTTTTTCTACAGTTTCAACAGACCATTTATCAATACCGTAAAGAAATACAACGGGGCGGTTGTCAAGGCGAAGATAACAAGAATCCTTCATTGCCTCAAATAATTCGCTCATTGTCTGCTCATTGCGGAGTCCTTCAAGGACACCGCACATAAGAATTTTATCTTTATTGGGGCTTTTAAGGTGCATTTTGCGTGGCTCGCTCATTTCCATTGAGGTATCATACCAAAGGTACGCAAAATAATCAAGACCGCCTTTTATTGCGTAATCAGCTTCCTTTTCCCACGTTTCAAGAGTATATTCAGGGAAAGAAATCTTTTCACCGTTCACAAGAGAGAAAAATGGTGCCTGATTATGATATTCCTTATGGGAAAGCACTCTTGCAACCTGGTCAGCAGGTTTATCTCCATCAGGAAATGATTTTGTAAAGGCATCCCATCGAATTGTGCCCACAAGACGTTTTTTCTGTTCGCTTATACGCGGGATATTTCTTGTTCTTTCAAGCTCCTGTTCAGGCTCGTCCTCGTCAATTTCAAATTCCTTTATAAGAATATCGGTGCAAGCGCCACCTTGCTGAATGAAATAAATAATACAATCGTAAAGCTTGCTTCCCAAGGGTACGGTGCTTGAACACTTGATTTCAGACCATTCAGAATCAGTTACTACAACGTCTTCAGAAGCACTGTAATTGTGCTCGGCAACGTCAAGATAGTCGATATGTAATTTATGATATCCTTTAATTTTTATAGGTGCGCAACCTTCAGGAAGTTTTACAAGATATCTGCTTTTGTACGCTTGCTTTTCACCTAAAACGTCCTTTGCGTGCACTGCAAGTGAGGAATACATCTGATTTCGGTTTGTTACTCTTACATAATCATTTTCCCTAATAAATTCAGCATCGCCTTCGCCGAAAACAAGTTTATTTGTATTTTCCCAATTTTTTATTAATTCCATATTTGCTCCAATTACCTTTTACTTTTTTGGAAATTATATCAAATATATTTTATAAAGTCTATAACGACAGTTAATGTTCTTAAATATTTTTACATTTTTATATATAGCATTAATATTATAGGTTGGAATTTATAATTATTCCTAAAATAACTGAAATAATAAAAAGGACAAACGTTACAGAAAAAATAAGTATCCAGTTGGTTTCGTCTTTATTCTTCTTTTTCTTTGGCTTCTCTTTTTTATATAGCTGTGCTAACGGGTCAGTATTTTTTAAAAAGCGTTTATAGAAGTCTTTAATATACTCTATATCGTCTTTTGTTACGCGGTCGACTTCGTCATAGTCTACTTCGTGAACAAGCTTATTTCGACGGTTTCTGATTGTTTTCAAGCGTTTAAAGTCCTCGTTCCAACCTGATATACCAAAACCGTCAGAATTTTTCATTTCTTCGATATATGCCGTTACGCCGTGAAGCTCTCCATAGGCTTCGGACAGCAGTTTATCAATTTTTTTAAATTCATTAAGAAATTCAGCATTAAGGTTCATTTATACTCCTGAAAAAAGAGATCTTGCGACATCAGAATGCTGACAAAGTCAGCATTATGCCAGACTTCGACAAATCCTTGCAAGGCGCAGAGTTTGCAAACGAATGCGCTTACATAATGGTAAGTAATTGAGTTTGCAAGTGAATGCAACACAGCAAATAAAATCCTGCAATTTTCTTGCAGGATTTTATGTTTGTAAAGGTTTGTCAGTGGTCTGAGGTCTTGTGACCTCTTTTATTTTGTTAATTTTTCTAATTCCCCATTAATTTCTTCAACACGTTTTTTTGCCTGTTCAAGAGAATCAGCCTTTGCAAACATATAAATTTTTAATTTTGGCTCGGTACCTGACGGACGTATGAGGAATGAGCAACCATCGGCAAGCTTATAACCTAACACGTTGGATTTGGGAAGTGTTATGATTTTTTCGCCGTTTTTGTTCTTTGTAACAGAAAGCTTATAGTCACTAACTTCGATAACCTCTGCCCCTGCAACCTGCTTTAACGGATTTTTGCGAATATTTTCCATTAAATTTGCCATTTTTTCAAGACCTGACGCGCCCTCGAAAGCAAATGTAACGGTTTTATTTTCATAATATCCAAACTCTTTGAACATATCTTCAAGTACGTCAATTAAAGTTTTTCCGTGCTCTTTATAATATGCGGTCATATCACATATGAGCATAACTGCACTTATTGAATCTTTATCGCGAACGTGCTCTTCAATAAGGTATCCGTAGCTTTCTTCAAATCCTAAAAGATAGTCTTCCACCCTACCCTGCGCTTCAAGATCTGCAATTACTCCACCGATAAACTTAAAGCCTGTCAAAACGCTTTCAAGCTTAACACCGTATTTTTCAGCCACCGCATCAACCATTGCCGTTGTAACGATTGTTTTAACTGCAACGGGATTTTTGGGCATAGTGCCGTTAAGAGTTCTTGCGCGACATATATAATCGAGCATCAAAACGCCCATTTCGTTACCTGAAATAAGTCTGTACCGGCCGTTATGCTTAACGGCAACGCCTACACGGTCTGCGTCAGGGTCTGTTGCTATTAAAATATCGCTTTGATTTTTTTCTGCAAGTTCAAGACCTTTTTCGAGAGCTTCGCGGTATTCAGGATTAGGATATGAGCAAGTAGGAAAATTACCGTCAGGCATTTCCTGCTCTTTAACTACCTGAACGTTTGTAATGCCCATTTTATCCATAATACGTTTTACGGGCATTCTTCCCGTGCCGTTTAAGGGAGTATAGATTACGTGAAGATTTTTAACGGCATCTTTATTTTCATAAACGCGTTTATTATAGGTGCTATCAATAAAGTTTTCGATAACTTCATCAGGTATAATATTGATATTTTCATTATCCTTATCTGCAAGTTTTACATTAAAAATATCAGTTTTATTTATATAAGAAAGAATTGCATCTGCCATTTCAGGTCCTGCCTGACAGCCGTCAGGTCCGTAAACCTTATAACCGTTATATTTAGCAGGATTGTGACTTGCGGTTATAACTATACCGCCGTCACACTTATAATATCTAACCGCATACGAAAGCATCGGTGTTGGCATTAATTCGTTATAAATATACACCTTTATGCCGTTTTTTGCCATAATGCGAGCACTAACCCACGCAAAAAGTTCAGAATTTATTCTGGAATCATACGCAATAGCGATAGAAGGATTTTCAAAGTTTTCCTTAAGATATTTTGCAAAGCCTTCAGATGCCTTGCCTACCGTATAGATATTCATACGGTTTGTGCCTGCGCCTAAAATACCTCTTAAACCCGCAGTGCCAAATTCAAGGTCTTTATAAAAGCTTTCAAAAATTTCGTTGTCGTTGCCTTTGATAGCTTCCAGTTGTGCTTTTACTTCAGCATCAAGATTTTCAACATTAAGCCATTGGTTGTATTTTTCAAGTTCAGTCATTGTGTTCCCTCCGTTTTTTTATAAATACTACCGTGTAAATTATTAAACCGCCTATACAAATTATTGCCGAAGATACGGTTAAGGTTATGAAACCGTTTACTACTTCTATAGGAGGCTGGTATAACGTGTATTTTGTAACTTCTTTTTCTTCAACTTCTTCTTTAATAACGAGCTTTGCTTCGTTAATATATACGTAGCTTGTTGCCACAGGTATTACCGAGCCTGCTTCAAGGTTCGAAAAGGTTGTATCGCGCACAACTCCATAATGACGGAAACCGCATACAATAAAGGTATCGCCTTCCTCCATGCCGCGAGCCTGAACACGAACAACACTTTTTTCACTTAAATGGGAATTTGGAACGTAGCCGAGGTCGTTATTGGCTTTTTCAGGCGTATTCATTAAATTCTCAAGAACGAATTTGCCCGTAACGCCTACCGGCAATTTCACATAACCCGATTCAACGGTAGTAGGAGTTTCATTACTTCCTGAATAACCTATTGTAACCTGAAATTCAATTTCCCTTTTGCTTGTGTTAGTTACGTAAATTGTTATGGCATCATTTTCGTAATGCCCCATGCAACCTGTAAAATATATCTGATAATTTTCGCCCGAAAGGTCAGCTTTATTCACCGTGCATTTATATGATTCTTCCGGCACCGCTGCATAAGCAGTGACGGAAAGAGTGAATATTATCATCAATATTGCAATTATTTTTTTCATTTTAGCACCGCCAACTAATTATTGGTTATATTATACAATATTTTTGATAAAAACTCAATAGTAAAATTACTAAAAAAGTGTATTAAAAGCTTCTGCGATGATTTTTGCGCTTTCTTTGGCTTCGTTTATATCGTTCTGCTCATTACCGACTTCTATCAGCAAGCACTTATCCGCCACGTGCTGATTAAAGCGAGTGTTTTTAAAAATGACGTCTTTGCAGATTTTGGGGCATATTTCATTAAGACTATCAGTTAACTTTTGTGCAAGTTTATAATTTTCCTGCCAATTTGGCTTATAGGTGTAATTTTCACCATTTGCAACGACAAAACACAGCCTTGCCGCGTTATTATTTTCATTTGAAATATAATTTGGATTCTGACCGTAATAGGCATCACGATGAAGGTCAATAAACACGTCAACCTTACCGATATAGGACTTTATGGTTTCATAGCTGGTCTGGTATGCTTTATTAAAACCTGCCGAAACGTTATCAGTTTTATCGTGAATGACGGTGAAACCATAATTTTCCAGTTCCGTTTTTAATTTATCACCTACTGCAACGACACTGTACTGCTGATTTTTCGTTCTGCCCACAGATGTTTCAACGTAATCATTTTCGCCTTTAAAATATGCTTCATCAGTATGGGTGTGATATATTAACACTGTAGGTTTTTGGGGTTGCTTTTCAGTTTTTTCGAGGCTTATCTGCTTTTTTATGTTCTCAATTTCGATTTTCATTTCATCAGAAACGTTGTTTTGGCTTAAATCAATAATAATTTCTTTTTGTACCGCGCAGTCCTCCATACCCATAAAAAAGGAAAGAAAAAAGGACCATGCCTCTTTTACCCATGATATCTGCCACACAGATGAAGTAAAGATCAAAACAACGGATAAAATACAGCAAGTCCAATTTTTCATTTTAATCACTCCTTCAATACATTTTATTATTGAATTTGTGTTTTAGAACATAAATGCTTCAATTTCTTCAGGCGCCATGCCTTTATGAAAGGCAAGGTTAATGCCATCAGCTATAATTTTTGCGCAATCTTTGACGATAATATCCACTTCTTTAGGCGTTACAACCATATCATCGTCCGAAAAAGCAGACATTTGCCTCGCCGCACCTTCTACTTGCTCGGCATTTTGTCCTGTCATTTCAGAAAACATATTAACTGCCGCATCATATATAAGCGATGATGCGTACACCACAGTGGGAACGCCTATTGCAACAACAGGTATTCCTATCGCTTCTTTTGAAATTGAGCTTCGCTTATTACCTACACCTGCGCCCGGTTCAATACCCGTATCAGTAAGTTGAAAAGTCGAAAACATTCTTTCACTGCGGCGCGCCGCTAAAGCATCAATAACTATAATTGCATTTATATCAACATTTTTGCAGATTCCGTCAATTATATCTTTGCTTTCAATGCCGGTTACACCTAATACACCGGGTGCTATAGCGCAGACAGAGGACATTCGCGGATCAATTTCTTCAGGAAGAAAATTAAAAATATGTCGCGTTACAAGTATTTTTTTTACAACTTCAGGTCCTATTGAATCAGGTGTCATACTTTCATTACCAAGCCCCACAACAAGTAAAGTTCCATTTTGTTTTTCAATAAGTCTTTGAAGCTCTTCTGATATTGCCCTGCTTATATTTTCATATTTTTCAACGTCCCTGACAAGAACTGCGTCCGTTTCAAAGGAAATATATTTTCCTTTTTTCTTACCAATATCCATATAATCATCGGTAAGAATTTCGACAAAATCACCTTCGATACCGTAATTATTTATTTTCTTTGTGATAATTCCTTTTTTGTCTTGTGTATTTTCTATGGCTTCTTTGGCTAAATCCGTTCTAAAAATCATATTTTTGCACCTACTTTCCTTAAAAACAAGTATGTTCTTAAAATATTTTTTTATTCAAGCTGTTTATTTGAAAAAAATCCTTGCCAAAAAATGCAGTTCGTGTTAGAATATGTGCGTTAATATGTATTATGTTGTTGGGAGGGAAAGTCCATGGCAAATATAAAATCAGCAAAAAAGAGAATTAAGGTTACTGCAAAGAAGGCTTTACGTAATCGTAGCGTTAAGTCCGCTATGAAAACAAATCTTAAAAAGTTCTATGCTGTTATTGAGTCCGGTGATAAAGCTGCTGCTGCTGCAATGTTACCCGCAATGACTGCTGTTGTTGATAAGGCTGCTGCTAAAGGTATTCTTCATAAGAATGCTGCTGCACACAAGAAGTCACAGCTTGCAACTGCCGTTAACAAAATGGCTTAATATTTTGTTTTTAAAATAGGCATCCTCGTGATGCCTATTTTTTATTTTTATTTTTTCAAACTGTGGATACCTTATTAATGCTTGACATTTTTCGCAAAAAAGTGTAAGATATAGTCGAAATTGTGAGCAAGGAGTGTCTGAATGAAGGCAACTGGAATCGTTAGAAACGTTGACACATTGGGCCGTGTTGTTATACCTAAAGAAATAAGGTCAAATTTTAACATCGAAATAAACGACCCAATTGAAATTTATGTAAACGATAAAGATGAAATTATTTTAAAAAAGTATGAGCCTGCTTGCATTTTTTGCAATGCCACAGAGGACGTTTATATTTATAATGGCAAACAAATATGTAAAAAATGCATCACACAATTATCTGAAGCATTATCTAAAATGCAATAATTGACAACTGTCTTTCAGTTGTCTTTTTTTAAGGAGAATTTTATGAATTTTGAAGAATTTAAACATTACAGTGAACTTATAGTTGAATACGCTAAAAGCAATTACAAAAAAATGTTCCGCGAAAAAGGCGGAATTTTAAAGCACAACTTTATCGTGCCAGGTCCTTGCTATAATCAGGAACTCTGGGATTGGGATAGTTGGCTTACCAACATTGCTTTAAGCGAAATTGTTGAAGAAGATATTTCTGACTACGAAAAGGGTTGCGTTCTTAACTTTTTGGAAAACGTGCAGAAAAACGGTTGGACTCCCGTTGTTATCGTGCCTGACAGAATGCTTCCTCCTTTTGACGAGAGCGACGTTTGCGAAAACTATTCGCCTAACCCCCACAAGCCTTGCCTTGCACAGCACGCACGTTTTATTATTGAAAAGGAAAACGATGTTTCTTGGTTAGAGAATCAGTTTGAAAATTTAGAAAAGTATATCAATTTCTATTTTGAAAATTGCTATCACAAGGAAACGGGACTTTATTATTTTATTGACGATACTGCAATCGGTGTTGACAATGACCCCTGTGTTTTCTACCGTCCTTTCGGAAGCACCGCATCAATCTATCTTAACTGCCTTATGTATAAAGAGCTTTTAGATATCGCTTTTATTGCTGAAAAATTAGGCAAAGATGCTTCAATATATGAGAAAAAAGCAGAAGAACTTAAAACTGCAGTTCAAACTCACTTATACGACGAGCGCGACGGTTTCTATTATAGTGCTGATATCAACCTTTACCCCATTGACCTTACGAAATTCTTACATTCAGGTTCACCAAGACATTGGGACTGCTTAATTATGCGCATAGACGTTTGGACGGGTATGATGGCTATGTGGAACGGCATCGCAACAAAAGAGCAGGCAGAAAGAATGGTAAAGAAATATCTTGATTGCAAAACGTTCTATGCCCCCTACGGCATAAGAAGTTTGTCAAAGCTTGAAAAAATGTATTCGGTTAAGGTTTCAGGTAATCCTTCTTGCTGGCTTGGTCCTATCTGGGGTATTGCAAACTATATGACGTTCCTTGGATTATTGAATTACGGTTACTTTGACCTTGCAAAAGAAATGTGCGAAAAGACCATTGAAATGTTCGGTAAGGATATTGAGGAAAACGGCGAAATGCACGAGTACTATGACCCTGAAACAGGTAAGGGTGTACATAACAAAGGCTTCCAGAGTTGGAACTTACTTGTTGTAAATATGATTAAATGGTACGAAGAAAACGCTTTATAAAATTTTTACCAATAAAAAAACTGTGTAGAAAATCTACACAGTTTCAGACTGTAGACAAAGTCCCGAAAGGGGCTTTGTTTTTTTGCAAAAAAAGGATGAAAAAGATGTATAAATATGATATAATTAGAGTAGTAAAGAGGTGTTGAAAATGCTTAATAAAAGCGAAGAGAAACGAAATCAGG
>JAZROC010000238.1:0-1232 GCA_045648525.1 Clostridia bacterium | reverse complement strand
TTGACGTTAAGGCAGGCGAGCTTACCGATGCCTTAAAGGAAGCTGAAATCAACGGCGTTGTTTTAAACAAATTGTTCGAACTTCTTGCGCAGAAAAAAGTTTTCACCGTTGACGCACTTAACAAGGAAATGGATTCGGATAACGGCGAAAGCTACCATGTAATTCTTTATGCAAAAAATAAGCAGGGTCTTTTTAACCTTTACACGCTTGTAACGGAATCACACCTTCACCACTTAAGACGTAAACGTCCGCAAATTCCACGTTCAATTTTAAATAAGCACAGAGAAGGTCTTATCGTTGCTTCTGCCTGCGAAGCAGGTGAATTATACCGTGCAATGCTTCGTGGCGCAAGTGATGAAAAGCTTGAGAAAATTGCGTCTTTCTACGATTATCTTGAAGTTCAGCCTTTGGGCAACAACGATTTCCTTATCCGCGAGGGTACGGTAAGAGATAAAGAGCATCTTATTGAGCTTAACAAAAAGATAATTGATTTAGGCGATAAATTAGGAAAACCCGTGCTTGCAACAGGTGACGTACACTACCTTAAAGAGCGCGACGCTATTTTCCGCTCGATAATTCAATGCGCAGAGGGATATCCTGAAGCAGATATTCAGCCTCCCCTCTATTACAGAACTACGCAGGAAATGCTTGACGAATTCTACTATCTTCCTGAAGAAAAACGCAAGGAAATCGTTATTCATAATCCTCGCGCAGTTGCCGACCAATGCGAAAAGATGGAGTCTTTCCCCCGTGATCACCTTTACACTCCCGAAATGGAAAATGCTGACGAAGACTTGAGAGCGATGTGCGAAGAAAACGCCCGCAAACTTTACGGTGACCCGTTGCCCGATTTAGTTGCAAAGCGTCTTGAAAGAGAGCTTACTTCAATCATAAAGAACGGTTATTCCGTATTGTATCTTATCGCTCACAAGGTTGTTAAAAAGTCACTTTCTGACGGATATCTCGTTGGTTCGCGAGGTTCAGTTGGTTCGTCATTTGCGGCTACAATGGCTGATATTACCGAGGTTAACCCCCTTCAGCCACACTACGTATGCCCCAACTGCAAGTATTCCGATTTTAATATCGATATGTCAAAATACGACTGCGGTATTGATATGCCCCGCGCAAACTGCCCCCATTGTAATACGGAAATGCTTCGTCTTGGCTTCAACATTCCTTTCGAAGTATTTATGGGATTTGACGGTGACAAAGTTCCTGATATCGACCTTAAC
>JAZROC010000237.1:0-12993 GCA_045648525.1 Clostridia bacterium | reverse complement strand
GCCTTGCATGGCAAGGTATAGTGTGTTACACCTTTTCGGTGTACTAACGGGCGGCAATGAGCCCCCCCTTGTGTAAAGGGAGGTGGCACGCGCAAGCGAGACGGAGGGAATGTAAAAGAAAAAATTCCATCGTAAAACAATCCCTCAGTCACCTTCGGTGACAGCTCCCTTTACACAAGGGAGCCTTTGGTTTGCGCGAACTTTTCGCATAGCAAAATAACCGTGATTTTGTTGTAGTCTTTAGTTAATACAGACGAAGCACTGCATTTGCGGACACAAATGCGATGTCCCGCATGTGGCGGGGCGAGAAAGTCAATCATCCTATGAGAAATTGCGAAACGGTATAATTCTTTTTATTGAGGATATACATTGCTGTTAACACCATGTACGCAGCAATACCGCAATGACCACAGATCAAGTATCCTCTGTCCTCTGAACGATTGTCCGCAACAAATTCAATAATTCGATTTTCGGTAAATAAAAGCAAAAGCTCATTCAAACGGGAAATTTCAACATTGACTTTTTCGATTAGTGTTTGTTTTGATGTTGGAACATCACAGCACAGAGCCAAAATCAGTTTTTGTCCGTCCTCACTGCAAAGTGCCTGCATTACTTCTATCGTGTTTGCGTCGAAGAGAGAAAGCTGATTGATAAGTGATGATTTAATAACACAAGCCACACCTCTGTTATCCCAAATTTTTGTTCCATATGAACCTATAATTCTAAGATTTCCTTGATTCTTACTTTCTTCTTGTTTTTCTCTGTTGCCAACTTCAGCAAAATAGATGCCCTTCCACATCTCCCAAAGATCTTCTCCCAGTTCTTGCCGAAGATTACTATTATAGCGGTCATGGTTTGCCATAGACCAAACGAATTCTGTCGCAAGTTGCTCAATCTTACTTGATACACCATCAAGATCACCGTTTGATTCGGTTTCAAGAAGCACATCAGCAGAAATTTTATAAACATCACTGATAGCCTTCAGATTAAAGCAATCAGGCAAACAATCTCCTTCCTCCCATTTAGAAATTGCTTGAGGGGAGACACCTACCTTTTCTGCTACTTCTTCCTGGGTCATACCAAGCTTTTTTCTGTGATTGCGAAGTTTTTCGCCAAATATCTTTTGATCTAACATGTTCTATCCTCCAATCTTTTTTTGAGATAGCTATCTTGTAAGCATATCATAGCACGAAGCAAATCAACTTGCAATAGTAAGAATATTGATTTTTGTTCATATAATTCTACCCAAGGTTGAAATTGAGCAAAAAAAAGGAACCAGCAAAGAAAAATTACCGGTTCCTTTTCGCCTTTTAAGTTTATAAGTTTCTATCTGCTTTATCGCAGGTACGCCAAGCGGTGCATTTTGTTCTTATTTATTACTGAACAACCGTAATTCCTGTGATATGGGTATTAACGCCTTCGTACCAATAAACGAAGCCTTCAACGTCAACAACAGCGCCAACCTGAATATCAGCAAATGCTTTATACAAGTCTGTGTCAGCACCTGTTAAGTATGATTCAACACAGAAGTCATACGAAGCGCCGTTATAACCAAGTGTAACGTAGATATCTTCACCGGGTGTGCCGTTCTTATATTCGATTTTTTCAATAGTCATGCTCTTGAAAACTGCAAGTTGGTTCTGATACTTAATAAGCTCATCTGTACCAAGCTTGTCCGAAAGATCTTTTGCTTCAGCAATGTATGTACCTTCAAGAACTTCATATTTAGCATCAATGATTTCAACTTCGCCTGACCACTCTGCCTTAAAGCCGGTAACGCGGATTTTTGCGCCTTTAACAAGCTTATTGTCATAATCGTCTTTTGAGCAAGGCATTTCATAGATAAAGAAAGCGCCGTCTTCATTCTGTGTATAGAAAGTGGCTACGCCAACTCCGTCTTTTTCCCACCAGCCCTGTTTTGCCTGAACGTAAGTTTCAACGATAACTTCTGCTTCAAGTTCAGCTGCAACGAATTCGTCATAAGTCATAACCTTAACGCTGTTGTCAGGTGTGTTAGTAGCGTCACCGTTAGGATTTGTTTCGCCACATGCTACGAAAGCAAATGCCATAACAGCAACCATAAGCATTACAATAATCTTTTTCATAACTTTTTCTCTCCTTTTCTGTGATTTCTTAATCACAAGCATATTATACTACTTTTTTATAAAAAATCAAGCAGTTTATTTTTTTGATTTATTCTTGATTTTTTCTTTCACGACGTAGGTAATTATTCCAAGCCAGCAAACTCCCATTGACGTTAAGAGAACAACCGAGCCAACGGGCAACGGACCTAACGATGTTTTTGCTTTAGAAGCACTTATCTGGTCAAGCCTGTATAGCGAAGTAATTTCATTTTTAAGGTCAGATAGATATTTTTCATCAATCGTCTGCTTGCGCCTTACGCTTTTATTAACGTTTTCAATAAGCTGGCCTGCCGCATTACGAAGTGATGCCGAGCCATTAAACACAGGCGTAACAAAAGTATTTTCAGTATTTTCAAGCAAAAGTTTAGTCGCTTTCAGCTTGATATCATAATACTTCTCATTATCCTCCCCCGCTCGCGAAAGATAATCAACGTATTCTTCGCTTTCTTGTGCCTTTGACGTTACAGGACAATAGCCTTCGGTTTGAGAATAGGCAATCTGAACGTCATTTGTAAGCATAAACTGACAGAAAAGCCACGAAGCAAGAACTTCCTGCGAATCGCTTTTATTGAAAACACACATTGACGGTCCTTGCGAAATCATTGAAGGATTATTTACGTCAAACTGCGGTATAGTCATTACTTCGGTTTCAAACTGAACAAGTTTTTCTTCTGCAATATCAACAAGAGGAGCATCTGAACCCATCCACGTTGCACCTGCAGTTGAGTCAACGGCAAAAATACATTGACCTGCATTGAGGAAGTTTGCAGGATAACCTGCCAATTTAAAAGTATTGAACGCGCCGCTTTTTACGTGAGTTGCAATAGTTTTAAGGATTTCATTTGTAGTTTCATTAAAAATCTTTACTTCCCCTGCGTCTGTTGAATATTCTGCACCTTTTTGATTCAACATTTGTATCATCATATTATCTGTTGACTTATAGATAAATGGAATTAATACTTTTTGACCATTAACCAAAAAGTTTCCGTCTGAATCTTTTGCCATTGCCGCTTCGCTTACTTCAAAAACAAAATCCCAAGTAAGTGTTTCAGGAATGGTAAAGCCTAACTTCTCAACGTAGGTTTTGTTAACGTAGCAGGCTTCGGTACTTCGCATATACGGCACGGCATAGTAGTGACCGTTAAATTCACACTCTGAAATAAATTGCGGTATAAGCTCATTAAATTCAGGAGAATCAAACTTCACTTCGCTTCCGCCAAGACCATATTTTTCATTATTTAATAATTCATCTAACGGCACGACTGTATCCTGACTTGTCAAATATGTTGCTATATGGTCAGGATATGTTATGCAAACGTTTGGAGTTGTATCAGTGGAAATATTTGTTATAACGTCGTTGTAAATTTTTCCGTAATCCGTATATAAACGCAAATTAACCTTTATATTTGGATAAATTTTTTCAAAATCAGCTATTGCCTTTTTATAAATTTCAACCTGAGTCAAGTTGGTATCGTTTTTCGCCCAGAATGATATTTCGTACTGTTTGCTTTCATCAAAGTTTTCGGGTATCTCGAAAAGATTTTTCTCCTTTGCACCGTGGCAAGCAGTTAAAGATAAAAACATTATAATCGCAAGAAAAAGTGATAAAAAACGTTTCACCCTTTTATACCTCCCCTTGATACTCCCGCCATTATCTTTCTTCTGAAGATAAGGAAAAGTATAATTAACGGAACACTTATAACGACTACCGCCGCCATCATAGCAGGAATATTTTCTCTGCCAAAACCGTTTTCGCGAATTTCCTGTATTCCGTTTGATACAAGGAAATATGCCTGTTCATCAGTTACAAGTCGAGGCCAGACGTAAGAGTTCCAACATTCAATTACCTTTAAAATTGTTATCGTTATAACTGTCGGTCTACACATAGGTACCATTACTTTCGTCAGATATCTAAAATCACTTGTACCGTCAACCTTTGCCGCATAATAAAGCTCGTCAGTAATTTGTGAAAAGTTTTCCTTTAAAAGATAGATATAAAACACCGAAGTAACTGACGGCAGAATAAGTCCCGTAAATGTATTGCGCAAATCAAGATTAGTAATTGTAACGTAGTTTGTGATAACAACAAGCTCGCTCGGTATCATCATCAGTGCTAAAAACAATGTAAAAACAATATCTTTGCCTTTAAAATCGAGTCTTGAAAATGCAAAAGCAGAGAAAATTGTTACTACAAGCATGACTCCGGTTGTGATAACAGTAAATATTACAGTATTGATAAAATAATCGCCTAATGGCACCTGCACAAAAGCATTTATGTAATTTTCAATTGTTGGCGTTAAAGTATAAAGTTGCGGTACCCATTCAGAGTTATAGGCGCCATATTGTTTTACAGACGTAAGCACCATCCAATAAAACGGAAACAATACTATAAGTGCCCAAAATATCAAGAGGCTGTATATTATTACGTTGCCAATGATTTTTTTATGTCGGGCAACTTTTTCTATTTTTTCATAATCCATAAAAACCTCTTAATAGTGTACGTTTTTTTTGCTTACAAGCAAGTTAATGCAAGTAATAGTAAGTACGATAAGAAATAAAATTATCGCAGCAGCTGAAGCGTAAGAAGGATATCCGCCCGAATTGCCGTAAAGCATATCGTAAATATATCCTACAATAGTATTCATTTCAGAAGCATTTAAGTCTGTACCAAATAATGCAACCGCATCAGAATACGCTTTGAAAGCACCGATGAATCCCGTTATAATAAGATAAAAAAGTGTTGGTGATATCATCGGTAAAGTAAT
Source organism: Clostridia bacterium (assembly GCA_045648525.1). Lineage (GTDB taxonomy): Bacteria > Bacillota > Clostridia > Christensenellales > QALW01 > UMGS1322. The sequence continues at coordinate 8,084 of JAZROC010000237.1, read as the reverse complement.
TTTCCAAAAAATTCGCCATTTGGAAGTACCGTCTACTTTTGCCGCGTTATAATAAGTTTCGTTAACTGAAGCCAATGCGCTTGTAAGTATAAGAATTTTAAATGGCATAACAATCCATACGGTATAAATGCAAAGCACTAACATTTTTGCCCAATATGGTCCACCGATAAAATCTATAGGCGCAATATTAAACCACGAAAGCACGGTATTTACAAAACCGTCGCTATAAGGTGTTTGTTTAAATAAAATCATAAAAACAAGACCTACAGCAAGCGTATTTGTAACATACGGCAGAAAATACACCGTTTGAAAAAGCTCCCGAAGTTTTTTGATTGAGCTTAATCCAACCGAAACAAGCAATGATAATGCCGTTGATACAGGAACAGTAATTATAACCAATATAAACGTATTCTTTAATGCTTGCAGAAAATACGGGTCGTGAAGCACATATGAAAAATTATATAAACCCGTTCCAAAATATGTTTGCGATGCAAAATTATAGCCCTCTTCAAAGGAATATATAAAGACATCTATAAGCGGATATACTAAAAACGCGCCAAGAAAAAGAATTGCAGGTAGCAAATACAACCAGCCTTTTAAATTGTTTTTCATATTCTTTCTCCCGTTTCCGTATCAAAAACAAAAACTTTATTTTCTTTGAGATTGAAACGAACTTTTTCACCGCACAAGGAATTAAGATTATCAGAATCTACTATTGCACGAACAAACTCTTTTTCAGATTTTTCGTGTTTTGCTACTACACTTATATCTCTGCCCATTACTTCGATTCGTTGAAGATTACAAGTGAAAATTCCCTGACTATCAGGAATAAGTGCTTCAGGGCGAATGGCAACCGTTACAAGCTTATCAGGGCAAGCAAAATTCATTATAGCTTCATTACCTATGTAAAGTCTGCCTTCTTTAACTTCCCCTTCAAAAACGTTGATGGGTGGAGTGCCCAAAAATTTTGCAACAAACAAATTACAAGGATTATCGTAAACTTCTTGCGGCTTACCCTTTTGTTGTAAAATACCGTCCTTCATAACTACGATAACGTCAGAGATTGACATTGCTTCTTCCTGATCGTGAGTAACAAAAACTGTCGTTATTCCCGTGGAACGTTGTATGCGACGAATTTCTTCACGTGTCTGAAGTCTTAATCTTGCATCGAGGTTTGAAAGAGGTTCATCAAGCAACAAAATACGCGGCTTTTTTACAAGAGCTCTTGCTATTGCAACACGCTGTTGTTGTCCGCCCGAAAGTTCAGATGGTTTTCTGTCAAGAAGCTCCTCTATCTGCACAAGCTTACTTACTTCAAAAGCCATATCTGACATTTGTTGTTTTGAAAGTTTATTTTTACCCTTAAGATTTTCTAAAGGAAAAATAATATTCTGTTTAACGGTAAGATGCGGATAAAGGGCGTAATTTTGAAAAACAAGACCTACGCCCCTATTTTCAGGCGGAAGATTGGTAACGTCGTCTTCACCGAATAAAATTTCACCCTCCGTTGGCTTCTGCAAACCCGAAAGCAAGTTCAAAGTTGTGGATTTACCGCAACCTGACGGACCTAAAAGCGCAACAAGTTGACCGTCATCAATTTCAAGAGAAAAATCATTAACTGCAACAACAGGTTGTGGTTGCTTTTTATTTCTTGACGGAAATGCTTTTGTCAGATTTTTTAACGTAACTTTCATAAGAAATTATCCTTTCCCGTATAGACGTATAGATAGTTACATTATATACCTTTTATTTAATTATTTCAAGTGATTATTTACTTGCAAAACAAAATCTATCGTGATATAATAAAGCGAAGAAAAAAGGAGTTGATTTTATGTTCAAAAACAGAGATATCGTTTGTTTTTTTGGTGACAGCATAACAGCAAACGGAATGTGGATTGCTGAAATTTATCAATATTTAAGAAAAAAATATCAGATTAAATGTTATAACTGCGGTGTATCAGGTGGTATGACCATAAAGGCCGATAAATTCATTTACGCCAATTGTCTTTGCTATAACCCCGATTACGTTGTTACAATGTTTGGTATAAACGATATTGCAAGATGGTTTTATTCAAAAAGTTACGAGCATCTTACAAACAGACAAGAGCTTCTTGACAAGGCTTTAGAAGATCATAAGGTTGCTTATGAAAGCATTATAAACAAGATTATCGCGTCAGGCGCAACGCCTATTATATGTACTCCTACCCCATATGACGAGGTAAACGAATCTCCTGAAGAAAATTTAAAATGCCAATTCAGAATGAAGGAAGCCATTGCATTCCAAAAAGAACTTGCAAAGAAATATAATCTTCTTGTTATTGATTTTCAAAAAGTTATGGAACCAATGCTTACAACCCATACCATAATTTTGCCCGACAGAGTGCATCCTAACGAATTAGGTCATCGCATTATGGCTCAGTTCTTCCTTAAAGAAGTTGGCGAAAAAGACGAAATTGATTTTGTTACACCTTTCGTTATGGAAGAGTGGAACAAAAAACGCAAGGAAGCTGAAGCCAAATATAAACCTCTCGATTACGTTGAATTCTGCGATATTTTTGAATTGGGTTGGGCTTTAGATAAAACCAATAATGAAAAACGTGCTATAGTACAAGAACGGTATGATAAATGGGAAAACAAAAACGACCATATTCCTATTGCATACAAATTCTATATTGATAACATTGATTTCAGGCAAAAACTTGTCGGTGACGTTGTAGCACTTACGATTTTTTGACACCTTTGTTGATTTGAACAAGGCACATTGCGAAAACACCTGCAACACCGCCTACCATAGTTCCTAATATAAATAAAATAATACCAAGCATAAGGACAAAATCTCCTTTCTTGGTATTATTTTTTGTTTATTCTGTTTTTTTATTCAAAATAGCTTAAATCGTCATTAATTACTGCTGTTTTAAAATTATTGATTTCTTTTTTATAGCCCTGCTCATCTATCAAAAAACTAAGACCATGCCCCGCATTTTTTACAGTAAAAAGTTTTTTGGGTGAGGTGCAGGCTTCAAATATAGGCTTGCACATCGAAAACGGAACAAATCTATCATCTTCACCGTGAACAACAAGCACAGGAACTTTTGCATTTTTCACCGCTTCACAGGGACTTGCCGCTTTCAAATTGAAGCCACCTAAAATCCTTGCACTTAATAATATAAACGGTTTTGCAATTTTATCAGAAAATCCTTTTCTTCTGCTTTCAAGCATAATAATTTCTTCAGGCGAAGAATATGCACAGTCGGCAATTATTCCTTTAACGTTTTCAGGCAAATCAAGGTCACTTGCCATAAGAACTGTTGCCGCGCCCATAGAAACCCCTGAAATAACGATTTTAACGTTATTGAATTTTTCTGATATATATTTTATCCAGCTAATACAATCATATCGCTCTTTTATACCAAACGTTATAACGTTTCCGCCACTTTCGCCATGGGCACGTTGGTCAGGTAAAAGCACGTTATGACCTAAATCTCTTGCAAGAATAAAACCGCCACCGCAATCATTTTCTGCTTTTGAGCGGTAACCGTGAAAAATAATATCAACGGGTGCGCCATCTTTAAAATGATAATATTTACCTTTTAAAACGGTACCGTCATATGCTTTTATTTCAACTTTTTCAGCTTTTGTATTGGCAACCTGACGATTTTGCTCATCAAGTTTATCTGCTAATGCGCGATATTGCTCGCCAAGTTCAACTTTTCTATTTCTTTTGCGAGGTGGATTGTAGAAAGCAGTATCAAAAATATAGAATAAAAATATTAAAATAATAATTAAAAATACAACTGCAATAATAAGTGCAAAAAACATATATTCACCGATAAAAACAGGATGCCGACAATGCCGACATCCGTAATTTTATTCTTCTTCCTCGTCTTCGGGAAGTTCAGCATTATGATAAACGTTCTGAACGTCATCGTGGTCATCAAACTGATCAAGCATCCAATAAATCTTTTTAAGAACATCATCGCCTGAAACAGCAACGGTGTTCTGAGGAACCATATCGTTTGTAGCTTCGATAAAAGCATAGCCTTCATCTTCAAGTGCCTGACGAACAGCAGAAAAATCATCAGGTGAAGTTGTGATTTCAAAGGTATCTTCTTCGGGAACAAAATCTTCTGCGCCTGCATCAAGAGCGCTCATCATAAGAGCTTCTTCGTCAATTTTACCATCGTTTTCGATAATAATAACACCTTTTTTGTCAAACATCCATGAAACGCAACCTGTTGCGCCCATGCTTCCGCCTGCTTTATCAAAGATATGTCTTATTTCACCTGCGGTACGGTTGCGGTTATCAGTAAGAATCTCAACGATAACAGCCACACCTGCAGGGCCGTAACCTTCGTATACAAGTTCTTCATAGTTAGCACCGTCGCCTTCGCCTGCTGCTTTTTTGATTGAACGTGTAATGGTATCATTAGGCATATTGTTTGCTTTTGCTTTAGCAATTACGTCAGCAAGTTTTGAGTTAACTGCAGGGTCGGGTCCGCCTGATTTAACTGCAACTGCCAACTCTCTACCGATTTTGGTGAAAATTTTACCCTTTGCGGCATCTGTTTTTGCTTTTTTGTTTTTAATATTCGCCCATTTGGAATGTCCTGACATATTATTTCCTCCTTATTCACGGAACATAAAGCCATATATTAGTATACCTGCGGCAATGGCGGCATTTAACGATTCGGCACCACCACGCATAGGCAAGGTAATTATTTTATCGGAAAAAGATAGAATTTCATCACAAATTCCGTTACCTTCATTACCTATTATTATACAGCTTTTATTAGTATCAATATTTTTTACAGAATTAAAATCTTCACCGGCAAGAGCCGCCGAATACACAGTATATCCATTATCCTTCATAGCTTGAAGCGTTGATATACTGTCATTTGCAAGCATTATCGGTATATTGAAAATAGAGCTCATTGTTGCACGAACGGTTTTAGGATTAAAAAGTTCAACACATTCTTCAGAAAGGACAACAGCACCTGCACCCAAAGCATCTGCAGTGCGAATTATGGTGCCTAAATTACCAGCATCCTGAAGTCTGTCAAGAAATACAACTAACCCTTTTAACTTGCTTATATCAAATTTAAGGTCAGGAATATATGCTTCCGCTATTATTCCTTCGGGGCTTGAAGTATCTGAAAGTGTTTCAATAATTCTACGTGAAACTTCAATAATTTCACAGTCGCAATTAATATTGAAATCAGTTCCTTCTTCAATAAGGATACTTTTAAATCTGACGTTATGATTAATAGCATCAAGAACTGCGCGTTTTCCTTCAATAAGGTATAAGCCGTTCTCCACTCTGCCCTTTTTGCTCTTTAACGTTTTTAAAAATTTAATTCTGTCATTTGACGTGCTTGTAATTTTCATAATCATTATAAAAAAGTGTGCAATGAATTATTACATTGCACACAACTTTTATTAAAGGTTCTTCTTTGCGATTTCAGCAAGCTGTGCAAATGCTTCTGCATTATATACTGCAAGCTCTGCAAGCATTTTACGGTTGATTTCGATTTCAGCCTTCTTAAGACCGCAGATAAGCTTGCTGTAGTTAAGACCGTTAAGTCTTGCAGCTGCATTGATACGGGTAATCCAAAGTGCACGGAAATCTCTCTTTCTAAGCTTACGACCAACGTATGCATAAGCCTGAGACTTCATAACTGCCTGATTTGCAATACGGAACTGTCTTGACTTTGCGCCAAAGTAGCCTTTAGCAAGCTTTAAGACCTTTTTATGATTTTTCTTTGTATTAACTGCTCTTTTAATTCTCATTTTTCTATCCTCCTAAAGCTTACTTATAAGGTATAAGAGTACGAATATTTGCTGCTTCGCACTGGGCAATATAGCCACCCTTACGTAAATTTCTCTTTCTCTTTGTTGATTTCTTTGTTAAGATATGGCTTCTGTAAGCCTTACCTCTCTTAACTTTTCCGGTAGCGGTAAGTGAAAATCTTTTAGCCGCACCTCTGTGAGTCTTCATTTTTGGCATAGTAAATTACCTCCTATTAAAAGTTTAAATTTGAGACATTATCATTATGAGATTTCTGCCTTCGAGAGCAGGCTTCTTCTCAACTTTGGCAACATCATTCAACATTTCAGCAAAAAGATGCATAATCTGATGACCAATCTCCGGGTGAGTTATCTGTCTTGCACGGAAACGTATTGAAACCTTAACTTTATCTCCTGCGGTGATAAACTCTTTTGCTTTTTTAGCTTTAACTTCCATATCGTGCTTTTCAATGGTTGCAGAAAGCTGAATTTCATGGAGTGCAATAACTTTTTGGTTCTTGCGAGCTTCCTTTTCCCTCTTTTGCGCTTCAAAACGGTATTTACCGTAATCCATTATCTTGCACACAGGTGGAACTGCTTTTGGTGAGATAAGACAAAGGTCCATATCTTCTTCAACAGCCATACGCATAGCCTGTTCAATAGGCATTATGCCGTGCTGTGTACCATCTGAGCCGATAAGTCTGACTTCTTTTTCCCTGATTTCATCATTAATAGCTAATTCTGTAATGTTGAACACCTCCAAATAAAATAATGCGGATAGCATAAAACTACCCGCACAAAATAAGCCTATATTAGCCAATCGTTAACCATGTACAGCCCATTTGCCGACAGGTGAGAAGCGGGCAGCTCCTTCTTTGCTTGAATATAATACTACCTTTGACTATTTTTGTCAACTGTTTTTTTCTTCTTTTTTTAACATATCTCTTTTTGCTTTTATAATAGCCATTATAATCAATAAAACTGCCGATATTATAAATGCAACTCCCACCACTGCCGATAAGTTTGCAAACAAAACGTCGTTTATGCCTTTTATCATATATATCAATAGTGAACCTTCCATTGCAATTTTAGATGGAATATCGTATAAAGTTATCATAAAAAGCGGAATTGCAAAAGTTGCCAGCACACAGAACAATGCGCTCAACAACCCAAACAATGCATCTAAACGCTTTGTTTTTTCTGAAATCACAATATTTATTGCCATCAAAACAAACGAAAGAGCATAAATAAATATTTCTATATCAGGCAAAAAGCCAACAGTTAAAAACACCTTTGAAATATTAGGTGTCATTTGCTGAATTAATCCGGGAATATATTTTACTGCTTTTTCTGTATTTTTAAGAGTAAGTTCGTATATTTCATCAATCTCCGAATCGCTTATTTCCGCATCAAAGCTCTTGATATATTGATATATGTATTCTTTGAGGTTGCCCTCATTGAATTCCTGAGGTTTAAATTCGGTATTGGTATGAATTGCTTTGAAAAAATCAAAAGTGTATTGATGGGCATATGTAATTAAGTTATCCTCACCAACTACCTCCAAAACATCTTCGCCGGATATATCAATAACCGAACCTAAAGAGCCGACACTTTCAATAACTTCCTGTTTTAGCGCATTATCAAACTCCGCCGTACAAACGGCTTCAGTACAGATCTTGCTATTAAATATACCATTAGAAATTACGCTTATAAATAACGCAACAATCAAAAACAGCGCCGCAAATACATCAAGAATACCACGAAAAATTTTTCCTAACATATTCTACCTCCAAGTAGGGTCGCTGAGCTCTTCAACGAGAACACCCGTTATTGCAATTCTCTGTTTACGATATGGGCCTTTATTGGGATAGCAAGTATATAACGTAAGCATTTCACCCTCATCACGTGTAACGTAGCTGCTATCGTTTGCTTCAAAAATATCCTTTGATACTACCTTATACACATACTTGCCATAAGAAGCATCAATAACTATATGCTCACCTAACGGAATGTCCTGAAGATAATAGAGTTGCTTCTGTCTATTAACGTGGAATGAAAGCACACAGTTGCCGCCTTGTCCCGGCATTTCGGAAACAAAGTAATGACCTATGCCGTACTGCTACACCCTTAAAGTGCCACCTTCATATATAGGTACGTTTTTCGCACCAAGATACTCAACCGACATCGTTCCCCACTTTTTTGCCCATTTAATTGTTGGAAATGTATTTATATCGTAGTACACCTTTTCTTCTTGCGCTTCCTGCTGAATAATCGGTGAAGGACTTACAAACTCGATGGTA
>JAZROC010000236.1:0-1510 GCA_045648525.1 Clostridia bacterium | reverse complement strand
AGAAATCATCATCCTCTGCATTAGCGCAAAGGGGCAAGGTTGAAAGTATTACCGCAAAAACAATAAGGAATGCTAAAAACTTCTTAAAATTTTTCATAACAATTCTCCTTTATTTTTCAAAAAGTATAACGCGACGGTCGTTATCCGCCTCGTTATTCAACACTTTTATTACCTCATCAAGACTTGTGGGAACGTTTTTGCCGACATAATCAGCCCTGAACGGAAGTTCCCTATGTCCCCTGTCAATTAAGACGGCAAGACGGATACATTGGGGTCTGCCGATATCCATAAGACAATCGATGGCGGCACGTACCGTTCTGCCGGTAAACATAACCTCATCAACAAGAATTATTTTTTTGCCGTCAACGTTGATTTTCTGTTTTTCGTATTTTTCGGGCTTTACTATATCGTCACGATACATTGACGTATCAAGCTCGGCGTACTCAGGAACAACGCCTTCAATTTCCGATATTTTCTGATGAATGACCTTTGCCAAAGGCACTCCGCCACGCTTAATGCCAACAATGACAAGATTTTCTGCACCGCTGTTTTTTTCAGTAATTTCGTGGGAAATTCTTATCAGCGCACGGTTGATGCCGTCACTATCCATAATTTCTGCTTTTTTTCGCATATAATCTATCCTTTTTTTATCAACGATATTTATATTTTATCATTTTGGCTTCGTAAAGTCAATTACAGTTTACATTAAAAATTAAAAATGATATAATAACATAAAAGGAGGTGTGCCGAAGTGCTTATTCAGATTTCTGCAGGTGAATTAAGTGAATTTTGTTTTCCGCAAGGCTCGTTAGGTGTTATGCCTTCTGTTGACAGAATGTTTGAAGGCACCCGCGCACACAAAAAACTTCAGAATTTATATAAAGAAGACGAAAAAATTAAATATCAACGTGAAGTACCTTTGGAAATTATTGAAGAATTTGATGATTTTGAAATAAAAGTACAAGGTCGCGCTGACGGAATTTTTTACGATAAAAAGGATTGGTTTATTCATGAAATAAAATCAACCTACGTTTCCTTTGAAAGCATCGAAAAGCCATTAAAATTGGCACACAAGGCGCAAATGATGATTTATGCTTTCATCTTTGCAAAAGAGCAGAATCTGACGGAAATAAAGTGCCGTTTAAGCTATTTTTGTCTTACAGACGAACAAATAGTCGATTTTGAATATACCTTTGATTTTGATGCCTTAAAAGGCTTCTTTCACAAAATGCTCGATGAATATGCCGCTATAATCACTCAAAGATTAAACAGCCAGAAAGAATTGTCTGAAACGGCAAAAAATCTCGTTTTTCCTTTTGAAAATTTCAGGATTGGTCAACGTGAAGGTGCGGCGCAGATTTATTCGGCAATATTGAAAAACAAAAATCTTTTTCTTCAGGCACCGACGGGCACGGGTAAAACCGTTATGGCGCTATTCCCTGCCATAAAATATTTAAGCGACGATACTGCACGTATTTTCTGTTTAAGTGCGAAAAATCAGACAATGTCA
>JAZROC010000235.1:0-7385 GCA_045648525.1 Clostridia bacterium | reverse complement strand
AATGACGGAAGTTTTTCTTCCGTCATTTTTTCGTAAAAACAGAAAGTTTTAACAGTGTGAAAAAAGTAAATAAAAAATGAACGAGATATTGACAAAAAAAGCATTTCACTGTTATAATAAAGATGAATAAAAGGAAAGGCGTGGGATGAGCATTTTTTATAGGTGATTTTAAATGAAACGTTTTTTAAAAATCGGAATTTTAGGTATTGTAATTATTTTAGCGGTGATTTTAGCGGTAACCTATAAAGAACCCCTTAATACTGTTGAACACCTTAAGAAAGCCGTAGAAGATTTTGATTTAGAGATTATAACGACCAATGACGGAAAAACTTATTATCCTGACGAAAACGGCAACTGGACGTGTAAAGAGGGAGAATTTTCTTCTGAAGAAAAGCAAGACACAGAAAAAAATTTTGCTAAGCTCAGAGAAAACAGACTGAAACTGTTAGAAGGAATATATGTGCCCGAAAGCTATGATGAAATGATGGAACAATTTTCACAGTATGGTGAAGTTGGGGCGTATGGACGTACCGCGCTTTTGATGATGCTCGTTGAAAACCCTGAATATTGTGTTTTGCCGTCTGCGTATTTTGCTGACAGACCTTCTTCTGCAACAGAAATTCTTCGTTGTCTTGTGAAAATATATAATAATAAGCGAATAAGCGAATTTCAAAGGTCTGTAATTGAGCATTCCGTAGAATCTGTAGAATTTTGGGATTACGATGTTTCAGGAGATTAGATATGAAGAAGAAAATATTGTGGATTTCATCAGTTCTTTTAGTTTTGTTTTTTGTGATAATTTTTGCTTTTACATATAAAACTCCGCTTGCTACGATAGAAAATATTATTGCTTCTGATGAAATAAATCAGTTCAAAAACTATAGTTATAACGGAAAAAGTTTTTATTATACAAAAAACGGCATGAGTTGTGAAGATGGAGAGCTTTCCGAAGAACTGTTGCAAAAATCTGAAAGGAATTTTGAAAAATGGCAACAGAACGAGCGTCAGAAGCTGGCAGAATTGGTTATTCCTGAAAACGAGGAACAAATGAGTAAGCAATGGCCCGGAAATAAAAATTACGCTTGTTGGCGAACGTTTTTCTTAATAGTGCAGGCGGAATATCCTGAATACTATATTATGCCCAAATCGGTTTTTTATGAAAGTGTAAAAAGTGAAGAATTTTTAAAGTGTGCGAAAAAAATATACAGAACCAAACGGCTTAATAAGTTTCAAAAAAATATTTTTAAGAAGGCAATAGAAGTTCTTGATTTAATTAATTTAAAAAAATGAGGTTGGATTTTTTTCCAACCTCTTTGACCGCTAAATGAAATAGTGGTTTTTATTAAAAATTTTTATCTTCACCGTCGCCAAAGCGCAGTACGGTGATTTCTTTTTTGCTAAAATTCCACAAAATTAAGTCAAGGGAACGGGAAAGAATTTTTCATTACAAGCTGATAAGTGGGAAGAGGGGGGAGTTCTGTCTTCCTGAATTTCAAAAGGCTTAAAGAAGTTCTTGCGCCAATATGACCGCTGAAGCAGACGTTAATCTTTTTGCAATTTCAGATAAATATATTTTCTTACCAATGTTTAACGGCACGTAAAAAACGTGCCGTAGAATGATTATTCGATTGTAATATTCTTGATTGTCTGATCGTCAATGGGTCTGTCCTGAAAACCGGTAGGTGTGGTTGCGATTTTATCTAAAACGTCAAAGCCCTCAACTAATTTACCGAAAGCGGCATACTGACCGTCAAGGTGAGGTGCGTTTTCGTGCATAATAAAGAACTGCGAGCCTGCGGAGTTGGGGTCCATTGCGCGAGCCATTGAAATAACACCGCGCTCGTGCTTTATTGGGTTGTTGATGCCGTTCATTTTAAATTCGCCTTTGATTGTGTAACCGGGGCCACCCATACCTGTGCCGGTGGGGTCACCGCCCTGAATCATAAAGCCTTCAATAACGCGGTGGAAAATAAGATTTTCATAAAAATCTTCCTTGCAGAGTTTAACGAAGTTTTTAACTGTAATGGGGGCTGCCTGCTCGTCAAGTTCAAGAACCATTTTGCCACCGTTTTTCATTTCAATAATTGCTTTCATATTAATCCTCCAAATTTTTTATTGCTTCTTCATCGTCGTCTTTCTGATTATTGGTGCGCTTGGGCATTTTTAACACACGTACGTCTTTATAATTGTATTCTTTCAATTCTATCTGGTCGCCGTTTGTAACGGTAACGCGTACCGTTTCTTTTAAAACGTTGGTTTCTTGAATTTTGCCTTCACCGTCAATGGTTTTAACCTCTGCACCAACGGGAGGCATCTTTCTGTGCGTCTGCTCATAGTGGTGCTGTTCGTATTTAAGACAACACATAAGTCTGCCGCAAAGACCGCTGATTTTTGTGGGGTTAAGTGAAAGACCCTGTTCCTTTGCCATTTTAATTGAAACGGGTTGGAACCCGCCTAAAAAGCGGGAGCAACAGCAGGGTTGTCCGCAAGGACCTAAACCGCCTAAAAGTTTAGTTTCGTCCCTTACGCCTATCTGGCGCAACTCAATGCGAGTTCTGAAGGTTGATGCAAGCTCTTTAACCAATTCTCTGAAATCAACGCGACCGTCAGAGGTAAAATAGAAAACGGCTTTTGCACAGTCGAAGGTATATTCAACGCGGACAAACTTCATATCAAGTTTGTGGTCTGCTGCCTTCTTTTCGGCAATTTCAAGAGCTTTTATTTCTTTTTTCTTGTTATCTTCTAACTTTTTGTCGTCGTTTTGCGTTGCAACGCGAAGAATTTTCTTTAACGGTGCAACTATCTGCTCTTCGGGAATAATTTTGGTTGCAACTGATGCAACACCGTATTCCACACCCTGTGCAGTTTCAACTATGACGCCTGTGCCAACTGCTATTTCTTTGTTATCAGGGTCAAAATAATATGTTTTTCCGGTATTTCTGAAACGAATACCAACTACCTTTGCCATTTGTTTCCGCCTTTCGCAAGTGTATATGCAAGACTGTCGCATATAAGTCCTGTATTTATATTTTTCTTTTTTGCCGTTAAAGCATCTTCAACGGCTTTTATTCTTAACAGAGCGCTTTCACTTCTGCTTTCTCTGAAGATTTCAAAAAACTTGTTTTCCAAAATTTCAAGCAGAGGAACAAGTCTGTCCTTTTCTTTTTCAAATAATATGCCTAAAGCGGCATATGATGGATTGTCAAGTTTTTTAATAATATCGTCGGCAAGTTCGTTTAAAGCGATAAAATCTTCATCTTCAATAAGCTTTACCGCGGTGCCGATGTTGCCTGAACAATTTTTTGCCGCATAAGCGTTACGCTGATTTTGCGGGAACTTTTTTTCAAGCTGATTTAAAATTTCATTTTCATTAAACTCCGTAAGCCTTAACTTTTTGCAACGTGATCTTACCGTAGGTAACAAGGCAAGGGCATTTTCGGTAAGCAAAAAGAACGTTACCGATTTGGGCGGCTCTTCCAAAGTTTTTAATAAGGCATTCTGCGCCTGCTCGTTGGCAAGGTGGAACTGCTCAAAAATGTAAATTTTCGATTTACCTTCGTAAGGAGTTTCGTAAATAGTGGATAAAACTTCGCGTATCTGGTCAACACGCAGAATATTTTTGTCAGGTTTTATAACGTGTATATCAGGGTGTATGCCCTCGGTGACCTTTCTGCAACCTGCACAGTTAAAGCAGGGTTTTTGGTCTGAAAGGCAAAAATGGACACAAGAAGAAGCCAAGGCAAAGGACATTTTTCCTATGCCTTGGATACCTTCAACAATATAAGCGTGGCTTCCTTTGCCGTTAAGAAGTGCCGATTTTTCGTTTAAGAAAACGGCAGACGAGCTAATAAGGTCTAAATTCATCAGTATTTTTTGAACTCTTCAATATTCATTACGAAAACAGTTGCGCCGCCAATCATAATTTCAATGTTTGAGTGTGCTGCTGCAGAAATAGAAGCATCAAAAGCACCGATATTTGAGTTGATGAGCTGTTTACGGCTTTTACATAAACCTTCGATAATTTCCAGGCAATGCTCAAGTTTTTCATCTTCAACACCGGTTAAAAGTGTGGTGTTGCCTGCACGGAGAAATCCGCCTGTGGTTGCAAGTTTGGTTACACCGTAGCCTTCCTTCATCATTGAACTGATAAGACGACCTGCGTCTTCGTCCTGAACGATAGCAATAACAAGTTTCATAAAAAAACCTCCTCAATATTCCTATTATACTGATATTATACAACATTTATGTGTTTTTTGCAATAGCAGGATTTATTTTTTTAAGTAAAGTATTGCATATATTTACTTGAAATGGTAAAATATACGTCAGTTAATATGCAGAAAAGAGTGATGACGTATATGAAAAATAATGAAAGATATTCAGCAAGGCGATACGATTTACCTTTAAGGAGTAGGAAATATACCGATATCGTGTATTCAGGTGACAGTGCGCCAAGACAAGAAATGTTCAATGCGCTAAAGGACGAAGTAAAAAAATATTTTCCTGAAAAGCCTGAATATAACGTGTATTTTGGTGAGTTGCACGGGCACTCCAATCTTTCTGACGGTGCAGTGGATATCGACGAATATTTTTTAAACGTCCGTGATAACGCAAAACTTGATTTTTGCGCCCTTTCTGACCACGACCACGGCGGTGTAGGCAAAAAGGAATTGTGGCACGGCAACTGGGACGTTATAAAGGAAAAGGTAAAAGAATATTATGAAGCGGGTAAGTTTACCACTATTCTTGCTTACGAGCGCGATTCGTACCCTTGGTATAATAATCTTGTTGTTTATTATAATAATCACGATGGCGACCTGCTTTTAGGTGCGCAAAATGGCGAAATATCAAGGGAAGAATTGCATAATTTCCTTAACCGTGACGACGTTATTCTTGTGCCTCACGATACCAACATATTTTCCGCAGGGGCGGATTTTATTAAAATGGAGCTTCAGGATATGACTCCGCTTATTCAGGTCTTTTCCCGCGCCAATTATTGCGAAATGCCAAGTAATGAATTTTTGTCAAATTCGGACTGTGAGGGTGGACACTGGCAGGATGCGTTGAAAAAAGGCGCGAAAATGGGTTGTATTGCCGCGTCAGACGACCACAGAGGAAAAAACGGATTGTTTCTTGAAAATATGCCCTATCCCCAATGTTTTCCCGGAATTACTGCGGTGCTTGCAAAGGAAAATACCTTGGAGGGTATTTTTGAGGCGCTGAAAGCACGTCGTTGCTATGGCGTTATGTACGGCAAAATTTATATTGATTTCAGAATCAACGGACATTATATGGGTGAAGAAATTACCGTTGACGGTGACAGAAATATCTATTTTAAAATTGATGCCGACGGTGAAATTGATACCGTAACGCTGGTTAAAAAATGCAGGGATTATATCGTTTTCAAAGAAAATCAGGCACTTGAACAAGTGATTTTCGATTATGAAAAGGAAAGCCCTGAAGATTATTACTATTTAAGAGTCCGCCTTAAAGACGGCAGACTTGCCTGGACCAGTCCTATCTGGGTAAAATAAGATTATTCTTTTGTTAATTTTCTGTAGCCGGTGGGCGATTGACCTGTAACCTTTTTAAAAACTATCGTAAAATAGTTGCTGTCGTTAAAACCGCATTTTTCGCTTATTTCGCTTATAAGCATATCGGAATTTGTAAGATAGGTGAGGGACAAGGCAACGCGCATATTATTAAGATAATCAACAAAATTAAGACCGATAGTTTGCTTGAAAACTGATGAAAAATATTCGGGAGTGAAACCGAAGACCTTTGAAATATCGCTAAGAGTTAAAGGTTTTGCACAGTTTTCCTTAATGTAACTTGCCGCCGCTTGCATAATTTTATCCCGATCGGAAAGAGGACATGAAGAAAAGTCGTCTTTGGGCATTTTTAATAAAAGCAGTAATATTTTATGGAGATTGGTTTTGTGAAGAAAATGCGTTTCTTCGTCGGTGCCCTTTTCATTTAGCGATTCATTGATAAGCTCGCTGATTTTTTTCTTGAATTCACCTTGGGGACGATAGAAGTTTTTTGCAAATGCAGGTTTCAGGATATCGGGAATTTCCAGCACGTTAAACAAAAATCTTTCGTGATGTTCGCTTATGCTTGGCAACGATTGGGTTTTGTGCATTACCATAGGCGGAATAAGGATTATATCGCCTGCTTCAATATCGTAAATCACGTTGTCAATTACGTATCTGCGCCTACCGGAAATAAGATAGTAGATTTCATAATTCATATGAAAGTGAAAATTCAACTGGTCGAAATTTTTTTGTTGCACGTATTGGACTATTTTACAATCGGGTTTGTTTGCTTTTATCATAACATCACCAAAATCTTAAAATTTTAATATTCTTATGTATAATAACATAAAATTATTATAGAAGTCAACAAAAAATTGTGTTATAATACTACTGAAACACGATGAGAAGAATAGCAAAATATTCTATGTTTTCTTTGAAATCAGCAAGATGTTCCATTTACTTTTTTGCTTAAATATCGTATATTAGATAGAGAAAACGTTTATAAATCTCGCATTTTGATAAAGAAATCTCACAAATTGCTATTGAAGACGGGGTAAAAATAGTGTATAATATAAAAAATCTACAGGAGGGTTTTTTATGAAAAAATTATTATCTGTTTTACTCGTTTTATGTATGCTTTCAGGATTTATTACGTTTACCGTTTCTGCTGAAAAGGAAAACTTTATTCCTGAAGAAAGTGCAACTTTTGAAACAGGCGACCACAACTGGAATACCGTTGGCGGTGGTGTTGTTAAGGTTGCCAATAATCCTACGGGCGAAGGAAAGGTTCTTTGCTATGCAAATAACCCCGATAAAAGTTACGCTTCACCTCAGTTTGATATACGTCCTTACGTTATTGAAAACGTAAGCGAAGCAACTACTCTTTATGCGTCTATAGACGTTTATTCCAAAAACAAGGATATTTCAAGTGCGTTGATTCGTATCCGTACAAAGACGGCTGAAGGCTATTCAAAGTGCGCTGAATTGGGCGAACCTTTCTGCGTGCTTGGTAAGCTTGACGTTTTTGCAGGTGAATGGAAGAGAGTAACCTTTGCTATTGAAGTAACTGCAGAGGACCTTATTTCAGAAGAGCCGTGGAACGTTTGCTTTGATAACCTTAACGGCAGTACTCTTGAAGCAATTTATTTTGATAATTTCTACGTTGGCGCAGAAGAAGATTGTCCTTATGAAGAAAATGAGGGCGAAGCAGAAGATACGGAAGATGCAGGCGAAGATGAAAACAAAAACTTCTTATCTGAAGCAAATTCAACCTTCGAAAACGGAAATACATCTTGGTCTGCTTTAGGCAAAGGCGTTGTAAGCGTTGTCGATAACCCTTCAGGCGAAGGCAAG
>JAZROC010000234.1:0-4276 GCA_045648525.1 Clostridia bacterium | reverse complement strand
TTATTAAAGGCATACTTTTTAGTACGCCTTTAAATTTTGCAACAAAAAAGGTTGGTAGTTTGCTACCAACCTTTTTATTGTTTATATTGCTTTTCTTATGCCTTCAGTAACCTGCTCATACCTTTTTTCAAGTTCTATATAAAGTTTCTGAGCCTCAAGCATATTTTCGCTTCTTAACGCTTCAACTAATGGTGTTATTGTTTCATAAAGAGGTTTTACACTCAAATTGCCAAAGTTCCCCTTCAAAGTATGTGCTACATTGAAAGCGGTTATAATATCACCTTCAGTCAACGCCTTCTGCAAAGCTGCAAGAACATTGATTGTAGCCATTTCTTTAAGAAAACCTTCAAATAAGTCGATTGCACCTGAAAAGCGCTCTTCTGCCTCATTATAGTCAATACCAACTGACTCTAATATTTCTTTATTCATATTTTCTCTTCCCTACTCAAGTAATAATCAAAATTAATCTTTTGACATATTTTGATATTCTTTAACCATTTTTCTGAAACGCTCGTTGTAATCAATAACGTTCTTCACACGACGAGCAATTACTTCAGCAACAAAAGGTTTCGTAATATAGTCGTTAACGCCCATTTGAAGCATATCTACCTGAAGACCTTCATCATTTTCACTTGATATAACAATTACTGGAATATCCACTGTATCTTCATCAGAATTCTTGTGAGTCAAAAATTCTTTACCATCCATAATAGGCATAACCATATCAAGTAAAACAACCGCAACTTCATTTTTATACTCTCTTAAAAGGTTAAGACCTTCTAAGCCGTTCTTTGCAAGCATAACCTCATAACTGTTATCAAAAATATCTTTGATAATTCTGCTACTAAGCTCAGAGTCATCAATAACAAGAAGCTTCTTTGGTTTATCCTTACTGCCACTGTTCATAACCTTTTTAAGCTTTTTGAGTTCTGTTTCAACTTCTTTCTGAACAGTAATATCAGTAATATTAGCAACAAAAATAGATTTTTCTTCGCCTATTTTACCAATATACTGAAGTTTCTTTGAAACCCAGAGCGCGTTACCTTGTTGCACACGACGTTTATATTGACACTCTGTAATTTCATCATTTTTAATAGCATTACTGAATGCCTCAAGAACGTCATTTTTGTATTCGTAGAAGATATAATCCATAGGATTACCTTCTGAAACGCCATCCGCACCAAATAACTCTTTGTATGCATTATTGGTTCTTAAATATGTAAATTTATTTCCATCGAATTCACAAATTGCACTTGGTTGAGCAGAATTTGAGAAAAGAATTTCCATTTCAGGAGCAGATGACCACAACTTATCCATTGTAAGAGCACCTGTTAAATCAACGTTTTTAGAAACGGTCTTTTCTTTATTCTCTCTGACAAGCTTTTCATACTCATCAATAGGCATAGGTCTTGCAAAATAGAAGCCCTGAACGTACTCACAACCTACACTTCCGAGGAAGTTAACCTGTTCTGCCTTTTCAACACCCTCTGCAACAGCAGGCATACCAAGCCATTTAGCCATACGAACAACAGAAGCAATAATATTTTCACTTCTACCATCGTTCACTCCGTTACTGTCAAAGAAACGCATATCAATTTTAAGCACGTCAACTTCAATTTCTTTAAGAACACTGAGCGATGAATACCCACTTCCAAAGTCATCCATCATAACAGTAAAGCCGTTTTCTTTTAAGCCTGAAACAACTTGCTTCATAATATGTGGGTTATCCATATAAGCAGTTTCTGTAAGTTCGAGTTGGAATAATTCGTGTGGAAGACTATATTTATCCACAAGACCTATAATAAATTCAACGATTTGTGGGTTATATAAATCAACACGAGATATATTTACAGAAATCGGATGAGGTTTTATACCTTCATCAATCCATTTTCTTAAATATTTACAAATTACTTCCCATACGTAATGGTCTAATCTTTCAATAAAACCATTCTTTTCAAATACGGGAATGAAAAGACCTGGTGAAACCATACCCTTTTTGGGGTGCATCCATCTTACAAGTGCTTCCGCACCTGCAGGTGCATTAGTTTCGAGTGAATATTTTGGTTGCAAGTAAACAATAAATTGTTCATCTGCTAAAGCCTGTACCATTTCGTTAACGATTTCCTGTTCTTTTTCGAGCCTCATACTCATCTCAGGCTTAAACACACCAACAGTATCAATATAATTGCCTTTACACTCTTTAGCGGCAAGTGTTGCTCTATCTAACATAACTCCAGGGGAAAGAGTTAAGTCATCAAGGAAGTAAACACCGAAATTGGGCACAAGGTCAAAGTTTCTGTTGTAGCTTTTGATAATCTCTATATGGTCTTCAATAAGTTTGTAAACTTCTTCTTCTTTTTCATATTCACCGCAAAGTGCAAAAACTTCGGCTTCAATTCTACCATAAGTAAGATTTTGCCTTTGATTCGCTAAATTCTCAAGCCCTAATGCAAGGTATTTAATAATTCTGTCACCTTCACCAGAGCCATAGAATGAATTAACCAACTGAAAACGGTCAATATCAAAGCGGATAAATACAAATTTCTTATCAGGATTATTATCAAGCATAATTCTTGTTTTCTTCAAGAATTTATCTTTATTAAAAATACCTGTAAGAACATCATATTCTGCTATGTATTTTAATTTTTTGAATGCAAAAAACTCTGTACGCATAATTGCATTCTGCACTCTTAATTTAACGATTTCTGCATTATATGGTTTAGTAATAAAGTCCCAAGCACCGTCTTCTAAAACTTTAATTTGAGTATCTTCACCTAAATCACTTGTAGCAACAATAACCGGGATTTTAAGTCCGCTCTCGTTTACTTTCTTTAAGAACGCATAACCATCCATAACAGGCATATAAATATCCACTACGACACACTTAACTTCGAGTTCATGTCTTGCGAGAAAATCAAAACCTTCTTGCGCATCCTGATAATCGACAACGTAAAAATCTTTAGAGAGAATATTTTTTAATATTTCTCTGTCAACTCTATCGTCATCAATAACAAGAACAATATCTTTATTTGACACAAAAAAGCCCCCTAAATTTTTTGAAGATGCATTACGACACAATAACACATTCTTCTTATAATATCTATTATATCACTTTTATATAAAATTGCAAGGAAAAGCACAAAAAATTTTCTTATTGTTTGAAAAAATAGTACAAACTCACAAAAAACAGCATTTTTTCATTAAATTGTTCGTCATTATTTTTCTTTTTGCGAATTTCAAATAAGAAAAATATCAGGCAAATGCACTCAGCATCTACCTGATATTATTTTATTTTATATAATCTGCCAATGTTTTATAAAGAATTTGTGGTTCAATCGGTTTAGAAAGATGTTCATTCATACCAGCTGATTTAGAAAGTTGCTTATCTTCAGCAAAAGCATTTGCAGTCATCGCAACAATTGGCACCGACTTTGCATCTTGTCGATTGAGTGCTCTGATTTTAGTTGTAGCTTCAAGACCATCCATAATCGGCATCCTTATATCCATGAGAACTGCGTTAAACTCACCCTCTTCTGAATCAGAGAATTTATTAACACCTATAAGACCGTTTTCTGCAGTAACAACTGAAATACCAACTTTTTCTAAAAGTTTGGTTGCAACAAGCACGTTAAGTGGATGATCTTCACAAAGCAACACTTTTTTACCACTAAGAATTATTTTTGCATCATCGGTTTCTTTTGCAAGTGTTGAATTAGTATTAATATTTTTACAATCTCTTATAAATTCAATTGTAAATGTTGTGCCAATTCCAATTTTACTTTCAACTAAAATCGTACCACCCATTTTTTCAACAATACTCTTTGCAATGGCAAGACCTAAACCTGTTCCCTGACGAGCATTAACCAAAGAATTCTGCTCCTGAGCAAACGGTTCAAAGATATGCGCCAAGAAACTTTCACTCATACCACAACCAGTATCGCTTATTCTCATTACAAATTTAACCTTGTTTTCACCTATTAATTCACCATTTATATCCCAGCAAACCTTACCACCAGGCTCTGTAAATTTAACAGCATTATTAAGTATATTAATATAAACTTGTTGAGTACGAAGTTTGTCAAGATGAACCCATTGAGGTGTATCACCCGAAACATTAATTGTAAAATCAATGTTTTTAGCCTCTGCCAAAGGCCTTATTACAACCTCAACAGAACGAATTATTTCATCTTTATCTTCGTACTTATTGACCATATCCATTTTGCCTTGTTCAATACGGCTCATATCAAGAATATCGTTAATAAGTCCTAAAAGATAG
>JAZROC010000233.1:0-1462 GCA_045648525.1 Clostridia bacterium | reverse complement strand
CACCAACGCCAACACCAACACCTACTCCGACGCCCACACCGGTGCCTACACCAACTGTGCTCTACGGCGACGTTAACAGCGATACTTTTGTAAATAAAAAAGACGATCTTGCGATGCGCAAATATTTAGCAGACCCGACTTATGAAATCGACCTTGAAGCTGCCAACGTATTTTACGATAGCGCAGTCAACAAAAAGGATTTGTTAAGATTAAAACAATATCTTGCTGACCCTGACGTTGTTTTAGGTCCTGAAAATAATTAATTTAATTGAAAAAATAAAGACTGCATTTTTTGTGCAGTCTTTAACTTTTGGTATGAAATTTTATACGTTTCCGTAACAGTCAACTGACAGAACTTTATAATAAAGTGAAGGGTCTGAAACTACTATATCGGTGCCTATTGTTGATGCAATCTGCGTTTCTTTCGAAATTGTAAAATCGGGGGAGTCAGATGCGTAAATACGATAATAGCAATGATTTTCGTCTGTAGTTTCTGACCAAGAAAGAACTTTGTTGTTAAGTGCTACGTTATCTGCGTATATGTGCTTGCTCTTTTCGATGTAGTCAGTGGTAAAGAATGTTACGCTTTCGCCTTTAAGTGTGAATTCAGGCTTGTTCAATTCCAGAATTGCTATATAATCCTGAATATCGCCAAATTTGTTTTCAGGTACGTTTTTAGGGTCATATTCATAAACTCTGATATTTTTATTAAAAAGAGTGCTATCTAATTTTATTTTCGTGTCCTGCTTGTTTCTGTTTACAATGCCTATTGAAACTGAACCGTCACGGTTAATCAAACCGCAGGCGCGTAAGTTTTTATCATTAAAATCAAGGGTTAATACTTTTGATTTGCCTTTGAACAATTTTATCATCGGCGCCATACACCAATATAAAGGCTTGATGGAATGATTATCGTCATCCTCCCAAGTAAACATACCCCATTTGTTGTATTTTGAGTCCGTTGTGCCGCTTATAAAGCGGTCGTTGATGCTCCAGCTTTTAGCATAACCCTCTTTTTCGGAGTGGGCGCAAGTGTACGGGTCAGGATAATCGGTGTAAGACCAGTATGCTAAAGCAAAAACGCCTGCATTTATTGCGGCGAAAACCATTTCTGAAAGCATAAGGGCGCAGTAAGCACATTCTTGTGGGTCTTCGTGATACTTGCAAACGTCAATAGTTACGCCGTTTCCGTATGATAACTGATCTCCTTTTTGAATACCAAACTCAGTTAAAAGCATACGCTTATTATCATTTTTTATAGCCTTAACTGCATATTCGTTGCATTTTTCATAAAAGAAATCATAAAAACTTGTGTCATAAATATCGTGATTGCGCTCGTAAATATGCAAGGAATAATCTTCGGTAATGTGTTGCATATTTTCCATTGCCCAATCCGCCGTGGCCCAATTATCGTATTCCGAAGCATCCGTTGCAAGCAAACCTAAAGTCGGATCGTAGCCAT
>JAZROC010000232.1:0-6073 GCA_045648525.1 Clostridia bacterium | reverse complement strand
AGAACAAGAAGCACTTGATAAGGCAAAGAAGGACCTTGAGGCATATAAGGAACAGTATGATATTGCTATCAAGGAAGCAACAGCAAAGATTCAGGCTAAAACCGATGAAATCTATAATTCAGTAAAAGACGGCGATGAAGCAAACTTCATCAAGGTTATGATTGAAAAGACAGAAGATACAGGTATGACAACGGAAGAAGTTGCTAAAAAGGGATATCTTGTTGGTCCTGAAGACGGTATGGTTGAAGAGTTTTCAACTGCTGCCAGAGCACTTAAGGCTGGCGAAGTAGGCGCACCTGTTGCAACATATTACGGTTATCATATTATCCGTTGCATTGAAAACATTGCTGAAGGCAAAGTTGAGTTTGAAGACATTAAGGAAGAACTTACAGAAAAATTAACTACCGAAAAGCAGGATAGTGAATGGAGCAAGATGGTTACTGATTGGTCGTCTTCTGCAACGGTTAAAAAGTACGAGGATCGTTTATAATTAAAGACTAAAGAACAAGTTCAAAGCTTGTTCTTTTTTTATCTTGACTAATAAAATTCACTATGATAAAATTATATTCGCAAGTTTTCTTTTTAAGGTGTATGCATGATGAAAATAGAGGATATTGATAAAAATTTTGTGTTGCCGAATTATGATGGCTATGAAATAGAATGGCATAACGTAAAGGAAGAACCAATTTCAGTTTTTGGTCTTCTGGATGTCGACGGCAGGTTTGCACGCGTACCCAAAGAAACCTTAAAAAACGTAAATCAGGGTGTAAGCAACCTTACTAATTCCACAGCGGGTGGAAGAGTGCGTTTTAAAACTGATTCACCATATATTGCGTTTTCTGCCAAAACACCTAAAATGTATATAAATTCAGCTATGCGCGAACACGGCATTGATGTGTATTGTGATGATGCTGAAAATAGTACGTTTATAAATTCGGCAATGGCTAATTTTACTACAAAACAGCTTAAGTGGCTTCTTAAGGTAGATGAAAGAAGTTTTTATAAAGGATTGCACAATTATACAGTCAATATGCCGCTTTATAGTGATATTGAAGATTTTTACATAGGTATAAAAAAAGGATGCTCATTATTTAAAACAGAACCTTATGAAGATAAATTGCCGATAGTTTATTATGGTTCGTCCATTACGCAAGGGGCATTTGCTTCAAGACCCGGAATGTCATATCAGAATATAATTTGTCGCCGTAATAACGTTGACTATATAAATTTGGGCTTTTCAGGTTCGGCAAAAGGGGAGCCTGCAATGGCTGAATATATTGCAGCAATTCCTATGAGCGTATTTGTATATGACTACGATTACAATGCACCTACTGCCGATGAATTAAAGAAAACTCACAAGCCTTTTTATGATATTGTAAGAAAGAAAAATCCTGATATTCCAATAATTATGCTTTCGCGTCCTTGCGTCAATATTAATGATTCTGACCACCGTCAAAGACGTGATATAGTTAAAGAAACTTATGAAATTGCATTAAAAAATAACGAAAACGTTTATTTTATTGACGGTTCAACCATATTTGAAGGTCAATGCGCCAATGATTGCACAATTGACTATGTTCATCCAACGGATATAGGTTTTATGTATATAGCAAAGAGAATCGGAGATATTTTAGAGAAGCTATTATAAAGGAGTTTTGTTATGAAAATTGAAGAAATTGATAAGAATTTTGCGTTGCCCACTTTTGATGGACTTGATATTGAGTGGCACGATATAAGAAAAGCACCTTTTAAAATCTATGGTCTTATGGATGATGGTAAACAGTTTGTTCGTATGCCGTCAGAAGTTGCCCAAAATGTTAGTGCAGGTGTAAATACTCTTAGTAAATATACTTCAGGTGGCAGAGCTCGCTTTGCTACCGATTCACCTTTTGTTGCAATTGCAGTTGAACAACCGGATTACTGGGTTGGCTCACATATGACAGCATTATCTACCGGTGGTTTTGATCTTTATTGTGATGATGGATTAAATAAGGGATTTGTAGGCTCATTTCAACCTGACAGTACTACTAAAAAAACAAAAAATGTTGTACGTATGAACGGAAGGGCATGGGAAGACGGAATACATAATTTCACCTTAAATTTCCCTTTGTATGCAGAAGTACATAATGTATATATAGGAATAAAGAAGGGCTCAACGCTTACTGAAGGTAAAGCCTATGAAGAAAAAGAACCGATAGTTTATTACGGCTCATCAATTACCCAGGGCGGTTGTGCATCACGTCCGGGTACGTGCTATCAAAATTTAATATGCACTCAAAACAACATTGATTATATAAATCTCGGCTTTTCAGGTTCAGCACGTGGCGAAGATACTATGGCAGAATATATTGCAGATTTACCTATGAGCATTTTTGTTTACGATTACGACCATAATGCACCCGATGCTGAACATTTAAGGGCAACACACGAAAAGTTCTTGCGCATTATAAGGAAAAAGCATCCGACCATTCCCGTAATTATGCTTTCAAAACCGTGCCTCAATATAAACGATGGTCAGGATTATGAACGCAGGCAGATTATTATAGATACTTATAATAAATTAAAAGCCGAAGGGGATAATAACGTGTATTTTATTGACGGTTACGAAATGCTTAAAGGTGAGTTTGCAAACGAATGTCTTGTCGACTATTGCCACCCAACCGATTTAGGTTTTTCTCGTATGGCTTCGGCAATAATGAAAATATTTAATAAATTATAATTGAAATATGCATTTTTGAAAGAATATACATCAAAAATGCATATTTTTTCATTAAAAAGTGAATATTATGCATAAAAAATAAAAAAATTAGAATTTTTATGCAAAAATAGTTGACAAAAAAATAAATGCTGATATAATAAGCACATAAAAAATATTTCGGAGGGTTTAGTATGAACAAAGAGAATATTAAAAAAGTTGTTCTTGCTTATTCCGGTGGTCTTGATACGTCTATCATCATCCCTTGGCTTAAGGAGAACTATAATAATTGTGAAGTTGTTGCCGTTTCAGGTAACGTAGGTCAGGCAGATGAGCTTGAAGGTCTTGAAGAAAAGGCTATAAAGACTGGCGCATCAAAACTTTACGTTTTAGACCAGACAGAAGAATACGTTGACGAATATATCATTCCCACAATGAAAGCAGGCGCTGTGTATGAAGATTATCTTCTCGGCACAAGCCACGCACGTCCTTGCATTGCAAAAGGTCTTGTTGAAATTGCATTAAAAGAAAATGCTGATGCTATCGTTCACGGTTGCACAGGTAAAGGTAATGACCAGGTTCGTTTTGAACTTGCAATCAAGCATTTTGCACCTAATATGCCTATTATCGCACCTTGGAGAGAGTGGGACATTAAATCAAGAGAAGAGGAAATTGAGTATGCTGAAGCACACAATATTCCTTTAAAGATAAACAGAGAAACCAACTACTCAAAGGATAAAAACCTTTGGCACCTTTCACATGAGGGTATGGACCTTGAAGATACAGGCAATGAACCTCAGTATGAAAAGCCTGGCTTCCTTGAAATGGGCGTTTCACCTTTAATGGCTCCCGATAAGCCTACGTATATTGAACTTGAGTTTGAAAAAGGTGTTCCCGTTGCTCTTGACGGTAAGAAAATGACCGCTAAAGAAATCATCTTAAAACTCAATGAAATCGGTGGTGCAAACGGCATTGGTATTATTGATATCGTTGAAAACCGTCTTGTTGGTATGAAGTGTCGTGGTGTTTATGAAACTCCCGGCGGAACAATTCTTTACAAAGCACATAACGTTCTTGAAACCATCTGCCTTGATAAAATGACAATGCACGAGAAACAGAAGCTTTCAATTACTTTTGCTGAACTTGTTTATAACGGACAATGGTTTACACCTTTAAGAGAAGCTTTAAGCGCATTTGTTGATAAGACTCAGGAAAGAGTTACCGGCAAAGTTCGTCTTAAACTTTACAAGGGCAATATGATAAGTGCAGGTGTATGGAGTCCTCATTCACTTTATTCTGAAGAAATCGCAACCTTTGGTGAAAGTGATTATGACCAGAAAGATTCACAAGGCTTTATCAATCTTTACGGTCTTCCCATTAAGGTTCAGGCTGTTGTTGACGGCAAGAAGTAGGGGATAGATATTATGGCAAAAATGTGGGCAGGAAGAACTTCCGGTCAGACAGATAAAATTGCCGACGATTTTAATTCCTCCATTCATTTTGATTCAAGAATGTATAAGCAAGACATTCAGGGAAGTATGGCTCACGCTGCAATGCTTGGCGAAAAGGGGATAATCACTCCTGATGAAGCAAGTGTTTTAATTGCAGGGCTTGGCGAAATACTTGCTGATATTGAAAACGGCAGTCTTGATTTTGATATGGAATGTGAAGACATTCATATGTTTGTTGAGCAGGAATTAACAAAACGTCTTGGCGATGTTGGTAAAAAACTCCACACCGCAAGAAGCCGAAACGACCAGGTCGCCCTTGATATTAGAATGTATTTAAGGGATGAAACTGATACCATAATAAGTTATATCAGAAGTCTTATTTCAGCAATTACTGATAAGGCTACAGAATATAAAGAAACTATTATGCCGGGTTATACGCATCTTCAACGAGCACAACCCATAACCTTCGGGCATCACTTAATGGCATATGCAATGATGTTTTTAAGAGATGTTGACAGGTTCTTGGATATGCGACGAAGAATGAACGTTTCGCCTATCGGCTCTTGCGCATTGGCAGGTACTACATACGATACTGACCGCGAATTTGAAGCAGAAAAACTTGGTTTTGATGGCATTTGTCTTAATTCTATCGACGGTGTTTCTGACAGAGATTTTTGTTTAGAAATGCTTTCAGCAATAGCAATTACCATGATGCATCTTTCAAGATTTTCTGAAGAAATTATTCTTTGGTCAAGCTGGGAATTTAAGTTTGTTGAGCTTTCAGATAGCTTTACAACTGGCTCCTCAATCATGCCGCAGAAGAAAAATCCTGATATGGCAGAGCTTGTCCGAGGAAAAACAGGTCGCGTTTATGGCGATTTAATGGCACTGTTAACAACTCTAAAAGGTATTCCTCTGGCATATAATAAGGATATGCAGGAGGATAAGGAAAGCATCTTTGATGCTTGCGATACCTTGAAAATGTGCCTTCAGGTGTTTGCACCAATGATTAAAACAATGAAAGCAAATACCGAAAATATGAAAAAAGCCGCACAAAAAGGCTTTATAAATGCAACAGACCTTGCTGATTATCTTGTTAAAAAAGGTATGCCTTTCAGAAGTGCCTACAAGATTTCAGGCGAATTAGTTGCAAAATGTATAAAAGAAGATAAAGTGCTTGAAACTTTGTCAATAGACGAATATAAAGAGTTTTCAGAACTTTTTGATGAAGATCTTTATAAAGAAATCGACCTTGTTACTTGTGTTGAAAAACGCATAAGTAAAGGCGGTACGGGCTTTAAATCAGTTGAAAGCCAAATAAAATATGTTAACCAAAAAAATAATATATAAAAAGAAAGAGGTAATTATTATGAAAAAGATTTTAGCAATTATGATGGCAGTTTTAATGTTAGTAGCTTGTTTTACAGGCTGCGGTGAAGATGCAGGTAAAAAGCTCACAGTAGCAACAAGCCCTGACTTTCCTCCCTTTGAGTATTATGATGACAATAACAATGTAATTGGTATTGAAATCGAAATTCTTAAGCTTGTTTGTGAAGAACTTGGCTATGAACTTGATCTTCAGACAATGAACTTTGATGCAGTTCTTACAGGTGTTGCTTCAAATAAGTATACAGTTGGTGCTTCCGGTATTTCTGTAACACCTGACCGTCAGGAAAATATGCTTTTCACAGATGCTTACTGCCTTGCAGCACAGGCAATCGTTGTTAAAGAAGGTAGCACAATTAAGACAAAAGCAGACCTTGAAGGCAAAAAAGTTTCTGTTCAGTTAGGCACAACAGCTCAGGAATATTGCACAACAAGCGGTTACGATGTAAGCTCATTTGAAGCTAACGCTGATGCACAGACAGCTCTTGTTACAGATAAGGTTGACGCGTGGGTTATTAAGTCGGATCGTAGCCATGTCGTT
>JAZROC010000231.1:0-3880 GCA_045648525.1 Clostridia bacterium | reverse complement strand
TAGGCAGAAATCAAAGTTTCTCTTGCGCCTTGCGGATAATCAAATTTTTCAAAAAAACTATTTAAGTATTCCATTTTTATATTCACCTATCGCTTTTTTAATGGCGTCAAGATGACTTCTGTCCATAACGTTATTGCCATTTTCGTCAGTTACGGTATTACCGTTTTCATCAACAGTCAGAGTAGGACAGCACCAACCGCCTTCATCGTGTTCATTCCAGGCATAAATTAAAACTGCAGGAACGTTTTGGGCTTTTTTGAGAATGGTACGTGCGTGGTTACAGATTTCTTCTTTACTACCCGTATATGCAAAGTTTTCGCCACCCATCCAGAAAACCGGATTTAATGCGCGAGGTCTGAAATCAAGACCGCAGGTTATATGAGGAACACAATCTATGACCTCATTTAAACTCCTGAAAATTTCATTATTTCCTTCTGCTTTTTCAATAAGTTGCTGATAAGTCCAACCTTCACCGTTGGGGAAACAACTGTAGGAAGTCAATGCTTCGTATCCTGATAATTTGTAATTATATGCGCTTAGCGCATCAGCACCGACCATAGCAACAAAGTACGGTTTTTTGCTTCCTTTTTCTATAACGCTTTTTTCAATTTCTTTTATGTGCTCCATACTTACGTTCATTGCATTGAAAACGTAAATTACGGGGCGGTCAAATATTTTTAAGTAAAAATCTTCGGCGCAATCTATCGCCATTTCTTCAATACTTTCTTCATCAAGCCTTGTTACGCCTATAATAGCACACATTTTTATTTTATCACGGTAAATTGATTTCGTATGTTGCCTGCGTGCATAACACATAGGGTCATTATTTCTGTACCAACAGTACGCAAAATAATCAAGACCTGCATCAATAGCAAGTTCGCACTCTTTATCAAACTGTTCTTGAGTAGGCTCACCAAAGATAAGCTTATCCTTATCTACAGTTTTGGCAAAGAAAGGTGCGTGACTGTGGAAAATATTGGGCGAAAGAGTTTTGGAAACTTCCCTTGAAACTCTGCTTTTTTCGTTTTCAACTGAAAAATACGCATCCCAACGAATTGCGCCTACGGGACATTTTTCATCATAAATATTATTTTCTTTTTCTATTGGCTTACGCTCTTGGGCAGTTATTTCAAAAGAGGAAATTTCATAATCATCAAAGGGTTCATTATTATTCTGGACGATGTATGCTATAACCGTTTTTATCTGAAGTTTATCCCATAACTTGAGAGAACATTTTATTTTTCTATATTCTTCGGGCGTTATTTCCGTTTTTTCGCCACTTACATAAGACGTGTATTCTTTACCTTCAAAGTCATATATAACTTTAAAATATGCAGAAAGATGTATTGTTTCTTTCTTACTCTTTATTGAATATTCGGCAGAATAATCTTTATCCCTATCTAAATAAACAGCAGGAGAACTGTAGAAAAACTTTCTGTCAGTAACATAAAGAACGTTATCTTTTTCGTTAAGTGTTGCCTCGCCTTCTGAAAAAATATCATATTTATCATTAAACATTTTTCTCACCTCATGCGATATTGTACATTAATTTCTTTGCTTTTGCAATATAAAAAACCGACTTTATAATGTAAAAAAATGACTTTATGCAGTAAAATATTGCTCTTTTGCACAAAAATACACAAAAAGCAAAAAAGTGCTTTTCAATCTGCACTTTATATTTTCTTTGAATTCAAGGAAATATAGAGAATTTTAATATTTACTTTTATTTTTACCTTTGATATAATAAAACCGAAAACAAAAAAGGAGATTTACATTATGACAAAAAAGTGGATTTATTTTATACAGTTAAGTAATCATATGTGGGATGATGGCGGTGGCAGACAGCGTTTTTGGTATTATGATTTTGACAAAACTGTTTATACTCCCAATAACGACGTTGACTTTGGCGTTTGGGACAGAGTTGTAAAACGCGCTGCAGAATGTGGCTATACTACCCTCTTAATTGACCTTGGTGATGCAATCAAGTACAAATCACACCCTGAAATTGCCGCGCCTGATGCATTAGAGGTTGAAGAAGTTAAAGAATTATTGAATAAAGCTCGCGCTTTAGGTTTTGATTTAATTCCAAAACTTAACTTTTCGGCAGACCACCATTGCTGGCTTAAAGAGTACAGACGTATGGTATCCTCCGACATTTACCGTCAGGTTTGCGTTGACCTTATAAATGAAGTTTGCGAAATTTTCGAAAAGCCTGAAATTTTCCATTTAGGTATGGATGAAGAACATTCTTTCGACTGCTTACAATGGCGCGATATTGCTGTTATGCGTGGACCAAAGCTTATGTTTGAAGATTTCGGTATTATGTTTGATGCGGTTCGCAAGAACGGTGCGCGTCCTTGGGTTTGGGCTGACTATTATTGGAATCATCCTGATGAATTTATGGCGAATATGCCCAAAGACGTTATTCTTTCAAACTGGTTCTATAGTCGATTTAAGGATTACCCTGCAACAAGTTGGGTTAGCCGTGTTGTTAAATGCTTTGAAGATTTTGATAAGGCAGGCTTTGACCAGATTCCTACCTGCTCAACCTGTGATTGTCCTCAAAACCCTGCTGAAACACTTGTGTACTGCCCCACCGTTATATCTGACGAGCATCTTTTAGGTTATTGCAATGCTCCGTGGATTCGTCTTTACCCTGAAAACGAGCATCGACTTATGGATTCTGTTGAGCGTTTGTGGTATGCAAGAAAAAAAGTTTGCCCTGAAACTTTAAAATAAGAGGAGAAAACGATTATGGATAAGAAATGGATATATTTTATACAGTTAAGTAATCATATGTGGGATGACGGCAACGGCAGACAGCGTTTCTGGTACCCCGAATACGATGATGACACATACACTCCCGAAAACAACGTTAATTACGAAGTATGGGACAGAATTATCAAACGTGCCGCTGAATGTGGATACACCACCCTTTTAATCGACCTTGGCGATGCAATCAAATATAAATCACACCCCGAAATTGCCGCACCTGATGCTTTAGAGGTTGAAGAAGTTAAGGAGCTTCTTAACCGCGCACGCGCATTAGGCTTTGATTTAATCCCGAAACTTAACTTTTCAACCGACCATCATTGTTGGTTAAAACAGTACAGACGTATGGTATCAAGTGATATTTACCGTCAGGTTTGTGTTGACCTTATTAACGAAGTTTGCGAATTTTTTGAAAAACCCGAAATCTTCCATTTAGGTATGGACGAAGAACATTCCTTCGACTGCATACAATGGAGAGAAATTGCTATAATGCGTTCACCAAAGCTTATGTTTGAGGATTTTGGCATTATGTTTGATGCAGTTCGCAAAAACGGCGCGCGTCCTTGGGTATGGGCTGACTATTATTGGAATCACCCCGACATTTTTTTGGAAAACATGCCCAAAGACGTTATTGTTTCAAACTGGTTTTATGGCAGATTCAGAGATTACCCTGCATCAGATTGGCACAGCCGTGTTATAGGCGCTTTTGAAGTTTTTGATAAAGCAGGTTTTGACCAGATTGCTACTTGTTCAACTTGCGCTTCTCCCCGAAATCCTATTGAAACACTTATACATACACCAAAGGTTATTTCAGACAATCATCTTTTGGGTTATTGTATGGCACCGTGGATTTCAGTAAAAGAGGAGAATGAGCATCTTTTAATGGATTCCGTTGAAAGCCTTTGGCGCGCAAGACAATTAATTTTTCCTGAAACACTTAAATAAAAAAATGAGAGTTCACAAAAAAGTGAACTCTTTTTTTACCTCTTTAACTTATATTCCCTTGGAGAAACGTCAAAATATCTTTTGAACAGTTTTGAAAAATAACATATATCGGGAATATTTACCGTTTCTGCCGCTAACGATACGGTATAATCGTCATTTAACA
>JAZROC010000230.1:0-3890 GCA_045648525.1 Clostridia bacterium | reverse complement strand
GACAGGTCCGCAAGGAATACAAGGCGTCCAGGGCGAAGTAGGTCCAACTGGTCCTGCAGGTGCTACCGGACCAACAGGACCGCAGGGATTACAGGGAGTTCAAGGCGAAGTAGGTCCAACGGGCCCAACAGGACCCATTGGAGCAACAGCACCGAGTGGTCCTGCTGGTGTAAACGGTGTAATTGAGGCTTATGGTGGAGCTTATGATACAAGCGTAAGCACCTTAACACTTACACCCGGCACAGCGGTTGATATACCTTTGGCAATGTCAATGCCTGCGTTAAACGTAACTTTCTCTGATGATGCGCTTACGATTTTGTCTGCAGGTGATTATGAAATCAATTATATGCTTTCGGGCACGGCGGCACTTGGAAATACAGGAGATATTACTCTCTCGGTTCAAAATAACGGTGTGGCAATTCCAAGCACTGAAATCACTCAGAGAGTTACCACAAACGATAGTGTTGAAATGACAGGCAGTGTTATTGTTTCACTTGATGAAGGCGATGTTCTTTCGCTTGCTATTGAGTCGGAATTAAATGCTACGTTCAATCTTAATGCAAACACAAATGCAACACTTTCTGTGAAAAAATTAAGCGATTAAAAATAATCTCCGCTTTTTGCGGAGATTTACATATAATGAGGTGTAATATTTGAAAGTTTGTGTTTATGCTATAGCAAAAAATGAAGAAATATTTGCAAAACGATGGGCACAAAATATGAAAGAAGCCGATGAAATATATGTTCTTGATACAGGTTCAACGGATAATACTGTTAAGATTTTAGAAGAAAATGGGGTAAAGGTTTTTTCTAAAATTATAACACCCTGGCGGTTTGATAGTGCAAGAAATGAAGCATTAATGCTTGTTCCTCAAAATGCAGATATATGCGTGTCTACTGATCTTGACGAAGTTTTTAATGTTGGTTGGCGAAAGAATATGGAAGAATCGTGGTCAAAAGAAACAACTCGTTTAAGATATCGGTATGTATGGAATTTTAATGACGACGGAAGCGAAGGTGCTGTATTTTATATTGATAAAGCACATGCAAGAAACGGATATAAATGGAAAAATCCTGTTCACGAAGTATTAGTAGGTGAAAATGAAAAAATTTTTCTTGCCAAAAACGTTCAATTAAATCATTATGCTGATAAAAATAAACCAAGAACACAATACTTGCCTTTATTGGAACTTGCTGTAAAAGAAGATCCTGAAAATGACCGAAATATGCACTATTTAGGTAGAGAATATATGTTTTATAAAATGTACGATAAGGCAATTGAAACTTTAAAAAAGCATCTTAAATTAGAAACTGCAAAGTGGAACGACGAAAGATGCGCGTCAATGCGCTATATAGCAAAATGCTATCAAGCATTAAATGATTATACGTCAGCATATAAATATTATTTAATGGCAATAGGGGAAGCACCTTATTTGCGTGAGCCTTGGCTTGATGTAGCTATATTTGAATATTACAGGCAAAATTATATTGGCTGTATATACTTTATTGAATATGCACTAAACATTAAAGAGCGAACTGATACTTATATTACAGAGTCAAACTCTTGGAATTCAACGCCATATGATATTTTATCAATTGCTTATTATAAAATTGGTAATATTGAAAAAGCAATAGAAAACGTTAAAAAAGCAATAAATTTATCTGATGATAACAGATTAAAAGAGAATCTGAAATTATATGAAGAAGCCACCCGTTAAGGTGGCTTTTAAAGTTTATCTGCCTGCAAGTATTTGACGAACTGTATCGATTATGTTGTTGATTTCCTCACCCTCGCAATTATTACAAACTGCTTCAAAGGCGTTTGTATTGAATAGTTCCTGAAGTGTTGTAATACGTTTTGATTGCATATCTTGTTCTGATTTTAAATCATTATACATTTTTTCGTAAAGGGAAAGCAATTTTTGATTTGTTGCTTCTCTTGCTTTTACAATTTCGCCAAGTGCGTGGGCTTTTGCTTGAGCGCCTACATCACCCGGACCGCTTGATTGCACAAATTCAAGTGCTGTAATAGCCTCTGAAATATAAGGTTGATCTTTTGATATTTCTTCAATTTTTTGAAGCAAATAGTCCATTGTAAGTTTGGGCGTATCTTTACTATTTTCTGTTTCTGAATTTAATGCATTTTCCAACGCTTCGGAAAATTCATCAAGACAAGAATTTTTATTTTCTGACATTTTATTATCCTCCAATTTATTTTCTATTGGCGGACACGCAAGGCAAATAGTATTTTTGTCAATGAAGCGTGCCCTGCCGTTTTTGACCAGACCTTTTGCACGTTTAGGGTAGGTCGCTTCATATTTATTTCCATAATTATCAACAACAATAACGTTTTTTGTAATGGGTATCAGCCCCTTTGTTGTTTTTTTGCAATGCTGTTTTTTGTTATGGGTGCCGTCCCCGCTTGCGTTATTATTATATCATAGAAAAAAACATAAATCAATAGGAGATTTTTATCTGAAATTAAATTTTCTTTATCTAAAAAATCCACATTAGCAAGTGCAATGTGGATTAAAATGTTAGTATTCAAAAACTATTTATTTGTATGGTTTATTCGCATGATTTTAAAAACGTCAATCCATCTTTTAATGCTTCTAAACAATCTTGAGTTCCTTCAAACTCGATTGTAATAAAACCGTCATAACCCTGTGATTTTAATTCATCAATACATTTTTTTACAGGAACTGCACCTTTACCAAGTGCCGCACCTTGAAGATTTCTGCCACTGGTTGTCTTAAAACATTTATCAGGGTCTTTTAAAATATAAAAATCTTTTGCGTGGACGTGAAAAGCATATTTTGCAGCAAGTTTAACACTGTCGTAACAGTCGCCATCTGTGCACATAAAGTTACCGATATCAACAAGCCAACCAAAGTTATTGTGATTAACAGTATTTATAATTTTTTCAACACGCACAGCATCCTGACAGATATAACCATGGTTTTCTGTACAAGTTTTTATCCCTTTTGTTTCAGCATATTCCGTTACTTTTCTGAACGCATCAGCAACTTGAGGTAAGTAGTAATCGAAATCAGCGTTTTCGGGTTTGTCTGCAGGAAATGAAAAGTAAGCGTCGTGTCGAAGGGTGGGAGCACCTAAAATAGCGGCAATATCAACTTTATGTTTTAATCTTTCGATTTCTGCATCAATATCTTCAGCTAAAAGATTTGCACCAACAGTATGTGATACCATTGCTAAACCAAGTTTTTCAGCTTCATTTTTTAATTCAAGGGCATATTCTTCTTCAGTAAAACCTTCTTCAGGAACTAAATCAGTAAACTCAATACCTTCAAAGCCGATTTCTTTTGCAAGTGAAATCATACCCTTTTGGGTAACTTCGCCTTTTTTTAATAGTTGTGAAAAACTATATGAAGTTACAGAGTATTTCATTTAATTTCAACCTCATGACCGGTTCTTGCTGATTCGTAAATTGCATCAAGTATCTTCATAACCCAAATACCATCTTCAGCAGTTGCGATACATTCGGTGCCGTTAAGACAACAATCAACAAAGTGTTCCATTTCTTTTAAGAAGTGGTCACCGGGACGAATGCCTTCATTTGATGGGGTAATATCAACGAGTCTGTCATGCATTTCGGTATAGATTTTTGTATCTTTACCGATTACAACACCGCCTTTTGTGCCGTAAAGAGCTTTTGATGTATTTGTTTCACCGTTAAGAGAATAACTTGTTTCCAAAAGTGTTATAGCACCATTGTCATAACGAATTAATGCAGTGCCGAAATCTTCAACGTCTACAACACCGTTATCAAACTTGCTTTCTTTTGGGAACCAACCTGGTTTGTTAACGAGATTAGGTCTGAAACCCATTTTATATGATGATGCTGCAAAAACTGATACGGGTTTAGGTCT